>JAQWJX010000038.1:0-2227 GCA_029248145.1 Schleiferiaceae bacterium
AGATAAATTTGGTCGAGCGCCCCGTATTCAGCTCAATGATGCTTTTGCAACCATAGATGATTTACAAGCATTTGTGATTCAAGAGCGTGAAAAGAAGAGTGAGGAAGACCGTCCTATGATGACAATGTCTATCAAAGCAGACAAATCTGTAAAAATGGGATTAATTTCAGATATCAAATTGCAATTGCGCAAAGCGCAAGCGTTAAAGATTAACTACAGTTCATTGCAACCTAAAGACGTTGAAGCGTTGTACAGTTCAGAGAACTAAGCAAAGAGAAAAGTTAATAGGCAGAAAAGCCGGTTCCTTTGGGACCGGCTTTTTTTATGCAGATTTTAGACGCGAAAGTATCCACAGACCTGCAGTTAGCGCGAATACACCCAGCAAGGACCATAACGTACTGTTTAAAGTACTTTCAGTGAGTAATTGACCATTATTCAGGTAGGCAGATCCTAAAGCGAATCCGTTGTTTACAAAGTGCAGAGCTATAGGGGCCCAAAGCGTACCTGTCCAGTGTTTTATATAACCGAAAATCACTCCCATGAAAAGTATAGGTAGAAGAATCAAGGGTTGCATATGTACAAGTCCAAAGCAAAGCGCGGTGAGAAGTATCGCTAGGTGGTGGGACCCTCTTTCCGTAAAGAGTCGTTGCAGCACTCCCCTGAAAAAGAATTCCTCACCGAAGGCGGGAGCCGCAACCATAACAATACCGTTCAACAGTAGTGTTGTAATGGTCATATTAGAAAGCAAGCGTTGCAGGGTAAATTCAACTTTCGCTTCTTGTGCTTGTAGCGCATGAACCCAAGGAGCATCTGGAAGGAGGATGGAATTGAGCCGGCTGAGCAGGTCTATGGCGAAGAATGATCCTATGGCAACAAGTATAAGTCCGATTAAAAGACTTCGGCTGTTATGTGCAGGGGACTTGAGTCCTAGATAACACCAGGGTTTAGTGCTGACCCAAAATGCGAGGATGATGGGAGGAAAGAGAAAAAGTCCGATACTGTTAAAGAACTGTAGAAGGCGTAATTGGTTTGCATCTGTACCATTGAGCGCATCTGTTCCCGTAATAAGTATGCCTATACCTGTAAAGATTGTTGTGGAAATAAGAACGACCAATAGAAAGGCCATTCCTGTTCTCAAAGGACTCCATAATTCTTTGTTCGCGTGCGACATCGCTTTGTACTTTTGTAGTAATGGTAAAGATAGGCGATATAGAGCTAGGGGAGTTTCCTTTATTGCTCGCACCCATGGAGGATGTGAGTGACCCCCCGTTTCGGAAGTTGTGTAAAGACAATGGAGCGGACGTGATGTACACTGAATTTATCTCCTCAGAAGGCCTTATTCGCGATGCTGCAAAGAGTGTAAAAAAATTAGACTTCTACGAATACGAACGCCCGCTAGGCATTCAAATTTTTGGGAACGAAATAGAAAGCATGCGCCAGGCCGCGGCCATTTGTGAGGAGTCAAATCCTGATATAATCGATATAAATTACGGTTGTCCGGTCAAAAACGTGGCGTGCAAAGGCGCAGGAGCAGGCATTCTTCAAGACATACCAAAAATGGTGAAGATGACGGCGGAAATCGTGAAAGCAGTAGATAAGCCAGTCACCGTAAAGACCCGTCTAGGTTGGGATGAGAGTACTAAATACATTGTTGAAGTAGCTGAACGCCTTCAGGATATAGGCATCCAAGCGATAAGTATTCATGGAAGGACGCGGAAGCAAATGTATAAGGGTGAGGCAGATTGGTCATTAATCGCTGAAACAAAAAACAACCCGCGTCTACACATACCTGTTTTTGGAAATGGTGATGTAGATAGTGGGCCTAAGGCATTAGAGTATCGCAATAAATATGGTGTTGATGGTATTATGATTGGGCGGGCAAGCATTGGCTATCCGTGGATATTTAACGAGATCAAACACTATTTTGAGCATGGTGTTGAGGCAAAAAAGCCGACAGTAGTACAGCGAGTCGCTGCTGCACGAGAGCACTTCGAATTGAGCTTAAAATGGAAAGAAGAGCGCTATGCAATCATGGAAACACGAAAGCATTACACTAACTATTTTAGAGGATTGAGTCATTTCAAACCTTACCGTACGAGATTAGTTACGTTGGAGGATCCTAACGATGTATTACTCACCTTAGATGAGATTGAATCAGAATACATCGCGAAGTACGGGAACGATCAGGACGGGCCACAATCCGTTTAAACGTTGACCTACAAGACGG
>JAQWJX010000062.1:0-8680 GCA_029248145.1 Schleiferiaceae bacterium
ATAATCGCAACCGTCTTGCACTTTTAAAAAAGCTCGGGTTCGTTCACCGGCACTGTAGGAACTCACAAAAGAATTGGCTTCCGATATTTCACAGCTGTGTATTTCTGCTGCACCTTGTTGTTTTTCGAGGGCACCTAAAAACTGAGTCACATTGAATTTTTCCGTCGCACCTAAAACGAGATCGACGCCAGGCATTTCCATGATTTGTTCAGGCTTTAATTGGGCATAACACCCAACAACCACTACAAATCCATCTGGGTTCGCTTTTAACGCACGCCCGACAATATTCCGGCATTCTCTGTCCGCATTTTCCGTAACACTACAAGTGTTGATGACATACACGTCGGCTTTTTCTTTGTAGGGAACGGTGACGAATCCAGCCGTATCAAAGTCTTTAGCTATGGTTGAGGTCTCTGCGAAATTCAGTTTGCAACCCAGCGTGTGAAAAGCGACGGATTTACTCATATT
Organism: Schleiferiaceae bacterium; assembly: GCA_029248145.1. GTDB lineage: Bacteria > Bacteroidota > Bacteroidia > Flavobacteriales > Schleiferiaceae > UBA10364. The sequence continues at coordinate 469 of JAQWJX010000062.1, forward strand.
AAATTCACTTCTGCCTGCAGTTCAATTCCGAATTTCTCTTGTACGCTACTAATAACAGAGTGCGCCAAAGCAAGCACTTCAGCCCCTGTACCATTGGCATAGTTCACTAAAACCAATGCTTGATTCTTGTGTACGCCTACATCTCCATTCTTGTAGCCTTTCCAGCCGGCTTTTTCAATGAGCCAGCCTGCAGCAATCTTAATACCGCCATCCACCGTGTAGGTTGGTATGTCTGGATAGTGCTCTTTAAGTGTATCGGCCAATTCTTCTGTAACCACAGGGTTTTTAAAGAATGAACCGCTGTTTCCTATTTCCGCTGGATCGGGTAGTTTTCGTTTACGAATGGCAACGACTGCGTTGCTAATATCCTTTGGAGTAGGCTCAGTAACGTCCTTCGCCGCCAATTCATCTTTTATCGCTCCATAATCTAGGCGAAGCTTGTGATTACGTTTGGTCAAACACAACGTTATACGCGTTATAATGGCCTTACCCTTCCAATTTTTTTTAAAAATGCTATCCCTGTAGCCAAATTCGCAGCCATCAAGGTCCAATTCAAAGAGCCGTTTATCCTCAATATGCACCCCCTCGCAAGAAATGAAGCAGTCCTTAAGTTCAACGCCGTAGGCACCAATATTCTGTACGGGTGCGGTACCGCAGTTTCCTGGAATGAGACTTAGGTTTTCTAATCCTCCAAGTCCTTGATCTAAAGTCCAGAGTACGATCTCGTGCCAGTTTTCACCTGCGCCAAACCTAATATGAACCTGGTCATCATCCTCGAAAACTACTTTTCTTCCGTGGATATCTACCTTTAGTACGTCACCAGAAATGTCTTGGGTCAATAACATGTTTGACCCTCCTCCCAATACGAGGGAAGGCGCACCGTGATGATTCACGTAATTCAAGATTTCCTCCCTGCTGTGGGCCCAGATCAAGCGCTCCGCCTTTTGATCTATGCCAAAGGTATTGAGTTTCTTAAGGCTCTTATTGATTTGTACAATCAAGGGACGGTTATTTAATAGTTCCAGGATACACCTGTAATGCATGTCTGATAATCTCGATACAATCCTTAAGGTCTTCAACATTTAAGACATATGCAAGTCTCGCTTGTTGTCTGCCCAATTCAGGTTTCGCATAGAAGCCAGCAGCAGGAGCCATCATCAATGTCTTACCATTGTGGTCATATTCACTAAGCAGCCATTCCGCAAAATGCTCAGCGCTTTCTACAGGGAAAGATGCTACTGCATAAAAAGCACCCTTAGGCTTCGGGCAAAACACTCCATGGATGCTGTTTAAACCGTCGACAAGAACATTTCTACGCTCCACGTATTCCGCGTTTACATCATCAAAATACGATTGAGCGGTCTTCAAAGCCGCCTCACTCGCAATTTGCGCATAGGTTGGAGGCGAAAGTCGGGCTTGTGCAAATTTCATCGCTGTGGCCATAAAGGATTTGTTTTTACTCACCAAACAGCCAATTCGAGCACCACACATGCTGTAGCGCTTTGAAAAACTATCCACGACTATGGCATGCTCTTCTAATCCATCCATTGCTAAGACAGAATAATGCTTTGCACCGTCGTATGTGAATTCTCGGTAGACCTCATCTGCAATAAGAAATAGGTCGTGTTTGAGAACGATATCGCGGAGTTGTTCCAATTCTTCTTTACTGTAAAGGTAGCCGGTTGGATTTCCCGGATTACAGATGAGTATTCCCTTTGTTTTCGGTGTAATGGCCGCTTCAAAAGCGCTTACAGGAGGTAATGCAAAGCCATTTTCAATATTCGCCTCTACAGGTATTACATGTACACCACTTGCCGTAGCAAATCCGTTGTAATTGGCATAAAAAGGCTCAGGAATAATCACTTCATCACCTTCGTCCATCGCAGCGCCGAAAGTGAAAAGTAAAGCCTCTGAACCGCCCGTAGTTACTATGATTTCTTCGCTCGTTACAGGTAGGTTTTTTCCATTGTAATACGTTGAAAGTCCGGATCTAAGACTTGCAAATCCGGCACTATGACTGTATGCGAGCACTGGAATGTCCGCTTGTTTGATAGCCTGTTGTGCTACTTCTGGAGTATGTATATCGGGCTGACCGATATTTAGATAAAACACTTTTTTTCCTGAGCGTTCAGCTTCTTCTGCAAAAGGAACCAGTTTGCGAATAGGACTTGAAGGCATTGCTTTGCCCTTTCTAGATACAGTCGGCATAATGTGTAATTTTTAAATGCAAAAAGCCCCGCAAAAATACGGGGCTTTCTTGAAACTTTGAAGGTGTACCTCGCACACCTTTAAACTTAATTTGAGATGACGCTACCGCCCTTCTTCGTCGGGGTTGAAGGCTTTGATTCAGGATTCATAACCTGGCCCTTGATCGTAAGGACAACAGTTTTGTTACTCGCATTTGACTGAACTGTAACTGTTTTATGGAAGTTACCCATCCTGTTGGTATCGTATTTTACGGTGATTTCGCCTTCTGTGCCTGGAGCTATAGGCTCGCGGGTCCATTTTGGAGTCGTACAACCACAAGATGCGCGAACTGAATTCAGCACCAATGGCTCCGTACCTTCGTTCTTAAATTTGAAAACGCGCGTTCCGTTTCCTCCTTTTTCTACTTTACCGTAGTTAATTACTTTCTGTTCGAATGCAATTTTCGCACCGTCAGCGGCTTCTTCTTGAGCCTGTGCAACAAAGCCAAAGAGGGCTACAAATAGTGTTAGGAATAACTTTTTCATAATCTGCTAAAAGAATTTTACTGTTCAAATGTAAGTGTAGTTTAAGCACTTTCAAAGGAAATTAACAAACTCTTAGCCTCTGGGTTCATGGAATGCGCGAAGCCTTGTATTTTTGCAACTTACTTAAGTTAAGTTTTCATGCGCGAAATCGGGAAATATACTCCAGGAGATATCGAATCAAAGTGGTACAACCATTGGTTGGAAAAGAATTACTTCCACGCTGAAATCAGTGAAAAAGAGCCGTATACCATTGTCATTCCGCCTCCTAATGTGACGGGTAAGTTGCATATGGGGCATATGCTGAATAATACGATTCAGGATGTCCTCATTCGCCGAGCGCGTATGTTGGGTTTAAATGCATGTTGGGTACCCGGTACAGATCACGCATCTATCGCTACAGAAGCGAAAGTGGTGAAACGATTGCGCGAACAAGGCATAAAAAAATCGGACTTCAGTAGGGAAGATTTTTTAAAACATGCTTGGGACTGGACCGATGAGTACGGTGGCATTATCTTAAAGCAGCTCAGACATTTGGGAGCATCTTGCGATTGGGATAGAACTGCTTTCACATTAGATGAAACCCGCAGCGCACAGGTTATAGACGTCTTCGTTGATCTCCATAAAAAGGGAATGATTTATCGAGGCCTTCGCATGGTGAATTGGGATCCTGTGGCACTCACCGCAGTGTCTGACGAGGAAGTAATTCATAAAGAAGAGAACAGTCGTCTGTATTATATGACTTACCAAATCGAAGGGTCTGAGGAGTCTTTGCAAGTAGCTACGACTCGTCCAGAAACCATTTTTGGGGATACAGCCGTTTGTGTCAATCCTGACGATGACCGCTATAAACATCTTAAGGGCGAAAAAGTAATTGTCCCTCTAGTAGGCCGTGCTGTTCCTATCATTTTCGACGACTATGTGGATATCGAATTTGGTACAGGTGCATTAAAAGTAACGCCTGCGCACGACACAAATGACAATATGCTGGGCGAGAAGCATGGATTGGAAGTAATCGATATTTTTGATCAGCATGCTGTATTGAATGCCCACGGTGGTGCTTTTGAAGGCATGGATCGGTTTGTTGCGCGCAAAGCTGTGGCAAAAGCATTGCATGAGGCAGGTTTATTAGTCGAAACTAAAGATTTACGCAATAAAGTTGGACGAAGTGAACGCACGGATGCGGTGATCGAGCCTAGACTTTCTATGCAGTGGTTCCTTAAAATGGCGGACCTTGTAAAGCCTGCTATTGACGGAGTAAAATCAAAAGACATTACGCTGCATCCTCCCCATACAGAGAAAACATATTTGTACTGGATGGAAAACATCAAGGATTGGTGTATTTCACGTCAATTGTGGTGGGGTCATCAGATTCCAGCATGGTACGATGCTGATGGTAACGTTGCCGTTTGCAAGACACGTGAGGAGGCCGTTGAAGCATTGGGGACGGATCAGGTTAGCCAAGACGAAGATGTTATGGATACTTGGTTCAGTTCATGGCTTTGGCCGTACAGCGTGTTTGCAGATAATCCGGAAGAGGAGGACTATTTCTACCCTACGAATACGTTAGTAACAGGACAGGATATCATATTTTTCTGGGTGGCTCGTATGATCATGTCGGGTTATGAGTTTAAAGGAAAGCGTCCTTTTAAAGATGTATACTTCACAGGCATGGTACGCGATAAGAAGCGTCGTAAAATGTCCAAACAATTAGGCAACAGTCCGGATCCATTAGATCTAATCGCTCAATATGGCGCGGATGGTGTACGCGTTGGAATGCTCATGACCGCACCGGCAGGAAACGACCTGCTGTTCGATGAAGATTTATGTTCTCAAGGTTCATTTTTCGCAAATAAAGTTTGGAATGCCTTCCGATTAGTCGGTATGTGGGAGACAGGAGCAGATACCATGAGTGCTTCAGAAGCATTGGCAGTGAAGTGGATGCGTAATCGCATTGGCGAGGCATTAGTAGAATTGGAAAGCAGCTTTACGAAATACCGCCTGTCAGAAGCTTTGATGACTACGTATAAGCTTGTTTGGGATGATTTCTGTTCGTGGTATTTAGAAATGGTGAAGCCTGCTCGTGGTGAAAAGGTTTCGGCAGAAGCGCTAGAGGCGACAAAGTCTATTTTTAATTCACTTTTAGAGGTCATGCATCCTTTTATGCCCTTTATCACAGAGGAATTGTGGCAAAATCTCGCAGATCGTAAAGAAGGCGAAACCATCAATTTTGCGCCTTGGCCTACTTTGAAAGTTGAAGATACCGACATTTTGAAATCGTTCGACCATTTTGCAGAGGTCGTGGGTGGCGTGCGGACGGTGCGCAATGAAAATGGCATTGCGCCAAAAGAGGTCTTAACCATTGAGATCGCTAAGGGCAGTGCACACAGTACTGAATATGATGTATTGATTAAGAAAATGGCGAATGTCGATGCCATTGTTGAAGTCAACGAGGTTCAGAAATCAGCGTTTAGCTTTGTTGCAGGAGGGGTGAATTATACTATTCCTGCCGATGCTTTTGTAAACGTTGAAGAGGAGATTGTCAAGCTAGAAGAAGAACTAAAGTATACACAAGGTTTTTTAACCGGTGTAAAGAAAAAGTTGGGCAATGAACGTTTTGTTGCTAATGCACCAGAAGCTGTCGTCGCGTCTGAGCGTAAAAAAATGTCGGATGCCGAAGGCAAAATAGTCCTCATTACCCAGCGCCTGGAAGCCTTGAAAGGTTAAATAAAAAGACTGAAAAGCCCGGCGCACTGTGCCGGGCTTTTTTCATAACGGGTCGCTCACGTGGTTATTAGAGGTCTTGCTCCGGAAATGATTACATCACCTTTTGTCAAGGAACAGATGTTTCTACTTAACTGCATGTATGCCTAAGGTGTATACGGCTTTACATACGCGCTTAACAGGCATTCCTTTTTTACGACGGCTCACATATATTTTTAGGTCAACTGTGCGTTTGCCGATAGGAGTGAAGCTACTCTCAACAACAAGTTCCTCTTCTAAATCGGCATTGTCATAGATTTTTAAATCCATGCTTTTGACTTTGTCTTCGAACCGTACGTTGAGTAAAAGCTGGTTCAAACGTCCACCTCTAACCTCATTCAAAATTTGCATCAAATTCCAAATGGATAATTGGCCATTAGCATCAACCATTGATGGAGTAATGATAAAGTTGTCTTTTGTCCTTAAAGGACCACTTTTACGTACGGTATTGATGAAGTTTTTCATTCGTTCAAATCAAAAAAAAACGCCCTCACAATGTGAAGGCGCTTTCTATTTATAATGGGTTTTTGCTTATCGTTATCTATGCCTTCACGTATGGATATAGCAACCCCTTCCACTTATAATTGCGGTTATTGAAGTTGACAATAGAATTTTTCGTGTGTTGCATAGAGCTAATGTAAACGGATTTATGATTTTAATGTAGAAAACGATTAAAAATTAACAGAATTCCACGTTTTCATTTAATTCTGGCGCCAATTCAGCCAAATTTGCCACATTTCAGCCGGTTTCTTGCCTTGCAAATCACGGTGGAGTGATCTCACAGCAGGTCTTGGATTATTGACGCCTGAAAAAAGTTTAAGCGTGGTTACGCTACTTTTTCTATATGCATCGAGCATTTGCATTCGTTGTCCTTCGGCCAGTCCTCGAGGCTGATAATTCGTATTATTCATGTTGCGCCAGTACCATTGTAGATCTTTAGTCGCAAACATTTTCATGGCATTCAAGGAGCCATATATATCCCCTTTAACACGGTACAATTCCATGAGCTGCATTGCTGCATTTCCATTACGCGGTGCGATTTCAATAACACGTTCGTACAGGTCAATTGCCCCACCGATACTGCTGTTGTATCTCTTTACGGCTGCCAATTGGTTGAGTGATAAAATGTGGTTTGGGTGAATTTGTAACGCTTGATTAAAAGCCGCCTCTGCTTTATTTATTTTATTGTCGGATGGGATTTGCCCATTCGGTGTACGCATGTGACTAAGTCCTTCGAAGTAGGCCATAGGATTGTTGTAGATGTCCATTTCGAAGCAAATATTTTGCGCTTTCTGGGCATTAATCTGCATGCTTCGTGCATTTCCTGACATGTAACCGTCTAAACAATCTTTAGCTGCACGCTCGCCTTTAACCCGGTTTTGACCGACATAGACTGCAAAGAGTCCTGTGAGACCCGCCAAAATTACTCCTGCGATTGGGCGGATTTTAATCGAAGGCTTTGTGTGTGCTGCCGCAAAACCTAAGGCAGTGGCAAGCGGAAGTAAAAGTGTCGCCCGCTCAAGCGGGAATTCACCAAAGCCATATACAGTGAAGCCGACGATGGTTAGGGCGAAAAATAAGCCGCGCTCATGTTTAAGCGTATGGATAAAGCCTAGAACTAGTAGTGTTATAAAGAGTAGTGCACCAGCAATCCCTGTTTCACTTAGCATCCACAATAAATCATTGTGGGGGCGAAGAATTGACGTCTGTCCGCTCATTACACTTTCATTGGTACCTTTTAGCCCAGTACCCGGATATTCTATTTTCCATTGGCCTCCACCAACACCTGTTACAGGCTGATCCATAAACATCTCCCAAGATGCGTTCCAGTAGTGAAGACGACTTTGAATGGTGTCGCTGTTGAATATTTTTTCACTCCCCGCAGCAAAGATGGCTACTACGATTCCAATCGAAATCACTCCTAATGAAATCATTCCTACAGTCCTACGCTGTGCATTTCCTTTAATGGCATAATATGCCACAGCAATGCCCGTCATGACAAATGCGCCAAGCCATACGCCGCGTGTCCTTAAAAGTAGAATACATACGATGGCGAGACCGACACTAATGCGTTGCAGCCATAATCCAAAGAGCCCTTCTTCACGAGCATTTAATGCAAGTGGCAGCAGTAATAACAGACTTGCGGCGGCATAATTTTTATGTGTAAAAAGGGGGCCATTAGCAAGGTAGATATTTGATGCTTTGTAGGCTTCTACGAGGGAAGGGAGAATGCTAAAAGCAGCAATTAATAGCGCAGCCTGAGCGCCCGTGGCCAACGCTTGGATTCCGTTAGATTTTTCTTTTCGAAACAATGCAGCGCTTAATTGGATCCAAGTGAATAATAACCCGATTCTAGCACCATACCCTAGTAACTCTGAACCTGCATGAACACTCCCAATTTTAATCAAAGGAAGCAAGAGTAGCAGTGCGATGACTCCAAAAATGCTGAATCCCGTACCACCATACTTACGCGTTAAGACACTCCCGACTACTCCGGCTAAGGCAAGGAGCGTAATGCGGAGCCAAAGACCGATATCTTGACTGCCTGAATCGACGGCAAGTAGCAGGAGCAGAGGCATGTAGAAAAAGAGGGAGCGCAATGACTTCATAAAAATCGATTTGTTCAAATATAACGAAAGGAATCATTGCCCGATTCTACCTTATCTTAGAGGTCCCAAATACTTATCACAGACTATGGAAAACCCGGCTCCGTACGTACC
>JAQWJX010000178.1:0-7852 GCA_029248145.1 Schleiferiaceae bacterium
AGGATCCCAAAGACCCAGAGACATGCCATGTATATGCCCTTTATAAACTGTTAGCCTCATCAGAACAGACGGAAGCGTTGGCCGCGAAATATCGCGAAGGGAACTTTGGATACGGTCATGCGAAAACCGCACTTTTAGAGCTTATTCTAGAAGAATTTGCGGAAGCACGTGAACGTTTCGACTATTATATGGCCCATCCGGACGAAATAAGTAAGGCGCTGAAAATAGGGGCAGATAAAGCGCGTCCTATTGCTCAGACGACATTGAGTCGGGTGCGCGAAAAACTAGGCTTTTAAACGATAAGCAAGAAATCTGTTTAATAATCCTATTTGTTTCATTATCAACAGGGTTACTACTACTTTAGCCCCGTGAAAATTCTGAGTTACATTCATCATATATGGTATTATTTGGTTGCGTTTGTAACTATTTTGGTATTACTCCCCGTGCTGTTGTGGACAGCGCGCCCTGGCGGTAACTACCGTTCTTTTTTCAAAGCGGCGAAGGTGTGGTCTTGGATGTATTTAGTGGGTATGGGTGTTTGGCCCCGCTCAGAGAAATACCAAATTAAGCATGATGGACCGGTTGTATTAAGTCCAAATCATGGGTCAGACTTAGACATTCCGCTGACATTTATCGCGTCCCCAACTCCGGTTGTTTTCATGGGAAAAGCAGAACTGCTGAAGCTGCCGCTCTTTGGTTATTTTTTCAAGCAAACGAGTATCGCGGTAGACCGCTCGTCGTTTAGCGGGAGAAAGCAAGCCATGATTGATGCCGATCAAAAAATTAAAGAAGGATTTAGCGTTTGTATTTTTCCTGAGGGAGGAATTCCACCGCAGAAGTATTTGATGCGTGGATTCAAAGCTGGAGCATTCAAACTGGCCTCAGAGAACAATATTCCTGTAGTGTTGCTCAGTATCTATCAAAGTAAGTTTCGATTAGGAGACTGGGGAGAACCCTCAAGTTTTGGTCCTGTTGATACCAGGGTGTTGGGCGAGTTTTGGGCAGACCCCAAAGAAGCTAACCCGGTACAAGAATTGATGGATCGATCGTATAGGGTTTTAGCTACGGATTTGAAAAACTGGGGCCATACTGGAGAAGTTGCTTTACCTTTGGAGGAGAATTAAGAGCTATGGAAATCAGCAAAGAGCAAATCAAACATTTGGCGCATTTAAGTCGTTTAGAACTCTCAGATTCGGAGATTGATGCGATGCAGGGCGACATGTCAAAGATTTTAGATTTTGTTGCTCAGGTAGAAAAGCTGGACCTAGATGGTGTGGAACCGCTTACGCAGATGAGCAAGAGCATTAATGTCATGCGTGAAGACGAAGCGGCAAACATGCTAACGAAGGAAGAGGCACTGAAAAACGCACCTGATGCGAACAGTGATTATTTCCGCGTTTCGAAGTTCGGAAAGAAGGTCTAAACAATGACAGCGGGGGGATGTTAACCTTACCACCTAACTCAACATCATGCGCATTACCATTATTCAAGGAAGTCCTCGCGAAGAAGCGAATTCCGCTAAAGTTGCCCGTTTTTTCGAAGAGCAATTGGCACAAAGAAAGTCGGTAACATCTACGGAATTTTTAGATATACGGTCTTTTAATTTTCCTAATTGGGGAATGGGCGAGGCCTCTAAAGAGGGTTTAGCATTGTTTCAGACAAGTATAACAGAGGCTGATGGTTTGTTGTTTGTCGTCCCAGAATATAACGGACGTGTTCCCGGCGCGTTTAAAAATACGCTAGACTATTTTCAGGCAGAATACGCAAAGAAACCTATGGCTATCGCAACAGTAAGTGCCGGTCCATTCGGTGGTGTAAACGCGCTTTATGATTTTAGAGACTGGGCGCATTATGTTGGTGGAATTCTTAGCCCAACAAAGCTTTTGGTGAGCAAAGCAGGTAATTTGTTTAACGAGCAGGGCATTCCGGTAGAAGAGCATTTTAATACCAACTACGCAACGTTCCTCGACGATTTTGTTTGGCTCACTGAAAAAATAGCGAAGTAAATGTCGGGCCAAGCGACGGCCCTAAATCTTTGCCGGAATTGGTTTGAGGACCAAGGCTGGAAGCCCTTTTCATTTCAAATTCAGGCGTGGTCTGCAGCTTTAAACGGCGAGTGCGGCATTGTAAATGCACCCACGGGTAGCGGGAAGACTTACTCCCTTTTGCTTCCGGCGATTGCCGCGGGAATGTTGCGGAGCGGGCGTGAAGCGGAAGGGGTACAGCTGATTTGGATTACACCCATTCGAGCTTTGGCGAAGGAGATTGAGCAGAGCGCCCGCAAAGCCATCGACGGCATGGGCTCAAGCTGGGAAGTAGGAACCCGTACTGGCGACACCTCTCAAAAAGTAAAGCAAGCTCAGAAAACCAAGCTTCCTCAGGTTTTGATAACCACACCGGAGAGCATTCACGTAATGCTGTCGAATAAAGGCTATGCGAAGTTGTTTCGCAATTTAGACACGGTGGTTATAGACGAATGGCACGAGCTAATGGGGAGTAAACGCGCCGTGCAGTGTGAGCTTTTTCTTTCAAAATTCAGAAAATTAAGTCCCGCTCTTAAGACGTGGGGCATCAGTGCGACCATAGGTAATATGGACGAAAGTATCGAAGTGCTCATGGGCGTAGACGGCGTGGAGTCGGCCCGGTTAATAAAAGCGAGCCTCACGAAATCCCTAGTCGTAGAACCGGTATTGCCGGACGAAGTAGAAACCCTGCCTTGGGCAGGTCACTTGGGAATTCGACTGCTGGAAAAGGTGGTTCCGCTTATTCATGAAAACCAGAGCACTCTCATTTTCACCAATACCCGTGCTCAAGCGGAGATTTGGTACCAAAAAATATTAGAGGTCGACCCTTCATTGGCGGGCATTATCGCGATGCATCACAGTGCCATATCTAAGGATGTGCGCAACTGGGTGGAGGAAGCGTTGTACGACGGAAACCTGAAGGCTGTGGTATGTACTTCGTCGCTCGATTTAGGTGTTGATTTTCGTCCGGTAGATTGTGTCGTTCAGATAGGTTCTCCGAAAGGTGTCAGTAGGTTTGTGCAGCGTGCTGGCCGTTCAGGTCACCGCCCAGGTGCAACGAGCACGATTCATTTTGTACCTACCCACAGTCTAGAGCTGCTGGAATGTGCTGCATTGCGTAAGGCGATAGATCACAATACAAATGAAGATCGTATTCCGTATTTACGAAGCTTGGATGTGCTCATTCAGTATTTAGTTACTATGGCCGTAAGTGATGGTTTTGAGTCCGAAGTATTGTTATCGGAAGTGCGTTCGACGACCAGCTATTTCAGTATTTCGGATGAGGAATGGCATTGGTGTTTAGATTTTATTGTTCGCGGCGGTCAAAGTTTAGCGGCCTATGATGACTATCATAAGGTTGTGAAGGAAGACGGTGTGTTTAAGGTGGTATCGAGAAAAGTAGCGATGCGGCACAAGTTCAACATCGGAACGATTGTTAGTTCGATGATGGTGAAGGTGAAGCTGCAGAAAGGAAGCTTCCTGGGTCACGTGGAGGAGTATTTTGTATCGAAATTGATGCCGGGTGATAGTTTTTGGTTTGCGGGCCGCTGTTTAGAATTGGTCCGATTCCGTGGCGTCGAAGCCACGGTTCGCCTATCGAAGGCAACCACCGGCGCAGTACCCAGCTACATGGGGGGTCGAATGCCATTGAGTGCGGAACTGGGTCATTTTTTACGTGAGAAATTAGAAGAGGCTGCGACAGCGCAGACCTTTGAGGACCCAGAATTGGCCTTAATACAACCCATTATTCGTTTACAAAAAGAGCGGAGCATGGTGCCAACTAACGCGCAATTTCTGATTGAGTATTTAGAAGATAAAGAAGGGCATCATTTGTTTGTTTACCCTTTCGAGGGGCGGCTCGTGCACGAGGGAATGGCGTCATTATTGGCCTACCGATTAGGTCTTTTCGGCCCACAGACTTTTTCAATAGCAATGAACGACTACGGTTTTGAGCTTTTGTCGGATCAGCCTATTCCAATACAAGATGCAATAGACAGTGATATTTTCTCGGCGACCGCACTTCGTGAAGATTTAGTCAGCAGCCTAAACGAGAGCGAGATGATGCAGCGCAGATTTCGTGACATAGCGCAGATCTCCGGGCTGATATTCACGGGGTATCCAGGCAAAAACATGAGTACGAAACAACTGGTCAGTTCGACCAAACTGATGTACGAAGTGTTTAAGGATTATGAGCCTGACAATCTTCTGTTACGCCAGGCGTATGAGGAGGTTCACGAGTTCCAACTCGAAGAGGCCCGTATGCGCGCTGCACTGGATCGAATCGCAACACAGGAAACAGTACTACAGCATTTAGCGCACCCTTCGCCGCTTAGTTTCCCCATTTTGGTTGACCGCCTTCGTGAGACGATGGGCAATGAAAGCCTGGCGCAGCGCATCAAGCGGATGCAATTGGATTTTGGTTAAATAAAAACGCCCTTCACCGCTAGGGAGAAGGGCGTTGTACTTAGTACCTACACTACTTATCCGCGGCCGTTACCAAAAGGCTGTGCTGCAAGCTGGAAGCGTTGGTAGAAATCTTGAACGCTATCCTGATCGTGTACCTGAACGTTTTGCAAGAGCATTTGGTAGAACTGCAGGTTGGTGCGCCATTCGTTGGCTGCGCGCTTACGATTCTCTCTATCGAAGGCGCTGAAGTAATCCAATTCTGCGTCCAAATGATTTGCAAACGCATTGGTCAATTCGCGTGCTTTATCTGTAGCGCCTGCTTTGTAGTAGGAATCTATAATACCAAAGACGAAGTAGTTGTAGCCGAACTTTTCAGCAGGCATTTTTTCCATTGCAAAGTCGAGAACCTCAACTGCTTTATCGTTCTCTCCTTCAACGATCAACTCATTGGCAAGGCGACCGAAGATAGTACGTAAGTTGTAGCTCAAACGACGGTTGGTTTCATCGAGATACACCTCAGGAAGCTCCATGTTCCCGTAGCTAAATTTCGACATGAGATTCTCGTACATGATCTCAGTATCTACTTTACCGTAATCAATACCGGTTCCGCTTTCGTATTTCACAGGTACGAAGCGGTATGCCATTCCTTCAAGACGGAAATAGTCGTTCAGCCAGAAGTAGGCTTTAGGACTGTTACCTACTGTGATAGAGAAGTAGATAGGGCGTTCCCAGTTGTTATTAGCAATAAGGTCAACAACCATTAGATCGCGTTTGGTCATCACGTTAGATTTCCAATCCCAATCGATGTAGTCTAAAACATCTGCACTGTCTGCGATATCCATTACGCCATTAGCATAGACCGCTTCTTTATCAATATTGATTCTGAAGTTTTTCTGAGGGAACAACGGCAATTCCTTACCACCACCCGTTTTGAATTTAACTTGCGAATCATCACGTTTGCTGAATTGGACGAAATCTTTAACATCCCAACGGCCTTTCACCCCTAGGTCACGGTAGTACAGAACATCACGTGTGCCCTGGACGTATTCATGCCATTTGAAGCTAAACGGAACAGCTTCCCCGTCGTAGGCTTTTCTGCGTTGTTGGTCAATGTACCAGTCTGTATTTAATAAGCTGAGGTTCACAATGCGGACATCCGTTCTGTAACCTTCTACTTCTTGTACATACCACAGCGGGAATGTATCGTTATCTCCATTAGTAAAGAGTATTGCATTCGGGTCACAGCTGTCTAAATAAGCTTTTGCGATATCTCTAGCCGTATAACGGTTGCTGCGGTCGTGGTCGTCCCAGTTTTCAGCAGCCATACGAACAGGTACTGCAACGAGCGTAACACCGATCACTAGGTAAGAAGCCACCATGGGACTCAACTTAGTACGGAGCGTGTCCCATAAACCGAGTGCCCCTAAACCTATCCATACGGCATAGGCATAGAACGAACCAACAAAGGCATAATCACGCTCACGCGGCTCAAACGGCTTGTGGTTAGTGTAGACAACAATAGCAATACCGGTAAGCAGGAAAAACAGTGTAACCACCCAGGCATCTTTCTTGTTTTTCTTGTATTGGTAATAAAGTCCAAAGATTCCTAACAGGAACGGCAACATGAAATACGTATTGCGCGATGGATCGTTTTTCCAATGATCTGGTAGATTGCTCTGGTCGCCAATTCGCATTTTATCTAGGAAAGAAATACCCGTAATCCAATTCCCTTTGGTCATTTCATAGCGGTGCTGTTGGTCGTTTTGGCGGCCGGAGTAATTCCACATGAAATAACGCCACCACATCTTACCAATCTGGTACTCAAAGAAGAACCCTACATGTTGCGCAAAAGTGATCGGAGCATCCGGATCCTTAATGTTCATGATATTGATGTAGTTCTGCTTGTATTGAGGATCATCATTCCATATTCTTGGGAAGAACCCTTGATATTTAGGGTCATAATTAGGAACGCTTGCCTTCTTATCGTCTGTAAGTAGGTATTTACCGTCAATCTCAAGGTTGCCTCCCTTTTCCTCTACATAGGCTAATGCTTCGCTTTCTAATTTAAACGCAGCCACCTGCTTCTTTCCTTTCAATACAGCAAACCCACGCTGGTATACCGGATTACCGTCACCAAAAGGCTTATTTCTATCGTAAGGGGCGTTGAAACTCTTCCCATAGAGGATCGGCCAGTCCCCATATTGCTCGCGATTGTAGTACGCTAATAAAGACATGGCGTCCTCTGGGTTATTCTCATCAATAGGCGTGTTTGCATTGGAGCGAACCGCTAAAATGATGAACGTCGAATAGCCCATAACAATCAACATAACTGCAATAACTGCTTGTTGCGCCAATGGTCTGTTTGTTTTTTTAGTCCAAACAACCCCAAAGGTCATGGCGGCAATAAGGATAAGAGAGGCGGCAACGGTTCCAGAGTGGAACGGCATGTTTAAGCTGTTTACAAATGTGATTTCCAATGCGCCGAATAACTTCAGAACCATAGGAATGATAAAGGCGAAAACTAAAGCCAATACAAGTATGCTTGCTCCGTTCGCTAAAATGAACCCGTTGCGGTTGGTGTTGGGGTATTTTTTGAAGTAGTAAATCATTCCAATCGCAGGAATGGTCAAGAATACAAGGATGTGTACGCCAATAGATAGACCTACCAAATAAGCGATGAGCAAAAGCCATTTATTCGCGTGCGGATCCTCATCTACCGCCTGTTCCCACTTCAGAACGGCCCAGAAAGCGGCGGCGGTGAAGAATGAACTCATGGCATATACCTCGCCCTCCACGGCAGAGAACCAGAAGCTATCTGAGAACGTATAGGCCAATGCACCAACAGCACCCGCCCCTAGAACAGCAACCGTAGCTGCAGCGTCTATTTTATCCTTACCGCCCAGTAACTTTACACCGAGCGCAGTGATTGTCCAAAACAAGAAGAGAATACTAAAAGAAGAACTCAAGGCACTTAAAGCGTTGACCATGAGCGCTTGGTTTTCGGCTTCACCAGCAAATTGGCCAAATAGGTTACCCATAAGCTGAAAAAATGGAGCACCCGGAGGGTGACCTACCTGAAGCTTCACCGAAGTCGCAATATATTCCCCACAATCCCAGAAACTGGTGGTAGGTTCAATGGTCATGAAATAAGTAATGGTGGCGATGGCGAAAACCGTCCAGCCAACGATGTTATTTAGTTTTTTGTAATCCACTGATAACGTGCTTTTTGCTAGATGTTAGGTGTTCTAGCGTTCTAAACGGTTCGAAAATAAGAAAATCCGCGCCCCCACAGAGCAAACCTATTGTTAAACCGCGAAATTTTTCGCTAACTCTTTTTCGTGTTTTGTCAATTGGAGTATATTTGCCATCCCAAAAGGGAGAATTGTCCGATGGTGTAATGGCAACACTACGGTTTTTGGTAC
>JAQWJX010000073.1:0-2438 GCA_029248145.1 Schleiferiaceae bacterium
ACCAAACAACTGAAGTTCAATACCCCTGTTACGGATGGCACCACCGTTCGCCAGTCTGCTGGTACGACCAGTAGAAGTGGCTACAGGTAGGTAAATGATCTGATCTTGAGTAGTCATGTCATAAACGGCTAAATCCATACCAAAGCGCCCTTTTGCGAAGCGTGCGTCAATACCTAACTCACTCGAATTGGTGCGTTCTGGAAGCAGGTCAGGGTTGGTCGCGAAAGTATTGATACCGAAGGCTGGGTAACCGCCGAACATTGCAGCTGGGCTGTACGTGTTGTTCAAAAGATAGGGATCCGTATCTGAGCCAACTGCAGCAACCGCAGCACGAACCTTCAAGAAGCTGATCGCACCTAAATCTGCCATTTCAGAAACAATCATCGAAGCGGAAGCCGCTGGGTAGAAGTAACTGTTATTAGCCGTAGGTAGTGTAGAAGACCAGTCATTACGAGCGCTTAGATCTAAGTAATAGGTACTGTTATAAGCAAAAGAAGCCAAACCAAACAATGAGCGAATCGCCTTACGTGCATAACGGCTTTCAGTTTGTACGTTTGAGCGGTTATTCGTTAACGTGAAAACACCCGGTTGTAGAAGCTGAGGATTATTAGCAACTAGCGATGAGCTCTGTTGCATCATAAGGTTTCCACCTAGTTTAGCATCGATGCGTAAATCTTTTTGCTCCATTAGTGCAGCATTTGCCCAGGATAAAAGTGCCTCAGTATTATTCTCTCTAAATGAAAGACGGTCTTCGCGGTAGCTACCAAACAGTACTTTTTTAGTAGAAGTCGCTCTGCGGTACTGACGAATATCATTTTTCATGTCTTGACCCGAGCGCAGACGGATGTTCGTGCGGTCATTGATGTGGTAGGTAGCATTTATATCTCCCAAAAGACGCGATGCGTTGAAGCTATTCGTGTTTTCATTGACAATAAGAAACGGGTTGTTTCCCCAAAGTTCCTCAACGTAAGATTGCTGAACGTTTTCTTGTCCTGGCTTCCAGTATTCGCGCAAATCATCGATTGGCGTATTACGTGGTATCCAAAGAAAAGAATACATTACAGAAGAACTTTCATCGTACCCAGCGTTTGGTACATTGTCTGAACCCGAACCTACATACATCGCATTTGCTCTGAACTCTAAGCGATTATTAAAGAGTTTTTTACCCATTGAAGTTTGAAGCGTATTCCGATTCAAGTCAGTGTTAGGTACAATACCTCGTCTGTTAAGCTGGGTTCCCGAAAATCTGAAATCACCATTTTCATCCGCATGAGATATGCTTACGTTATTGTTCGTACTTACTCCGGTTTGAAAGAAGTTACGCATGTTGTCAGGAGCGGCTTCGAAAGGCACTGCGTCACCGTCAGAGTTAAACACTTTTACATTTTGGCCATTTGTACGTGGTCCCCAGTTTTCACCAAAAGCGTCGTAGTAATCACCTGTATAAGTGGCACCATCGTTGTAACTGTATTTACCACCGCCACCGTTACCAAACTGCTCTTGGAAATTGGGTAGTTTTAGAGGTGTTTCAAGCACAGTGTTAGAATTCACACTCACGCCCCAGCCCTTACTGTTTTTTCCTGTTTTAGTAGTAACGTAAATAACCCCATTCGCAGCGCGCGAACCGTATAATGCGGCGGCAGCTGGTCCTTTCAAGACAGAAATATTTTCGATATCGAAAGAGTTAATAATCTGAGCACCATTACCAAAGTCAATGGTTGAAGATCCGTTCAGACCATCGCCTGGAGAAAATAAACCGTTCGTAATGGGTACGCCGTTTACAATAAAGAGTGCTTGGCTGTTTCCGTTCAATGACGTTTGTCCACGAATGGTCACGTTTGATGAAGCAGTAGGACCTGCGGAACCACCAGTAACATATACTCCAGCGAGCTTTCCGCTGAGGTTGTCTACAGCATTTGGTGCCGGTACTGAGGCAATGTCTTTACTCTTCAGCCCTTGAACGGCATAGCCTAAGGCACGCTCTTCGCGCGAAACCCCTAAGGCGGTAATGACTACTTCTTCTAATTGGATCTCTGACGGAGTCAAAGTCACATTTAAAATGGATCTGCCCGAGACGTCAACGGTCTGCGTTTCAAAGCCGAAATAACTGAAGACCAATTTTGTTTGGCCATCATACAATGCAATGCTGTACTGGCCCATGGCATCAGTCAACGTTCCTTCCTGACCGTTTAAAACAGTCACTGAAGCACCTATTACAGGGTCTCCAGTATTATCTGTTACGGCTCCAGTGATTTTTTGCTGGGCCCATCCAGATTGAGCGAACCCAATGAATAGAAAGAGAAATGCAATAAAATGTGAATAACGATTGTGTCGTTTTCGCATAATTAAAGATGTTTTGAGGAATAAAGTATAAACCCAACTAAGCCAATCCTAGAGGGCCTAATGGAACGACAGATTCTCTGTCAATAAGTGTAAGA
>JAQWJX010000103.1:0-4710 GCA_029248145.1 Schleiferiaceae bacterium
ATCTTTTTACAAGGCCCACACCATGTAGTGTAAGCATCAACAAAAACTATCTTATTCTCTGCTTTCGCTTTAGCAAGAGTATTTGCCCAGTTACCCTGCTCAAACTTAATACCATCTTCCAACTTAGGTTGTGCCATGACCGCTGCTGTAGAAAGCAAGAGGTAAAACATCAAATTCTTTTTCATGATTTTAATTAATTAAATTTATTCTACAGTCTATAGCTTATACCCACATTAAGCCCGGCAGATATGGGGTATAATTTACGGGAGTCAATAGTTGACCAGTTTGTAATGTTTTGTTGAATATTTATCGCGCTAGTCAACGATAAAGTTGAATTGACCGCATAATGAATCCTTACGCCAGTAAGAAGATCTAGAGCTAATTGCGTATTTACAATGTTATTTTGACCTTGGCCGTAGCTAATAACGTCACCATTTAAAACTATTCTTCCGGAATGACTTGAAAATCCATTTAACGCCAAACCATAATATAAGTCTGCCTGAAAATATTTGTATTGAAATGAATTTCCAAGCCCTAATGAAAAGTTGTAGGTGTTCGAAGTATTGTGATGTATTACTACTCGTTCAGCTTCCGTCAATTCATTTACATCGCCATATATTTTTACTAATTCGCCCGTTAATAAATTCCGATTAACCTGTATTACAGTATCAGTAAGAACTAGATTGAAATCTGTTATCGTTGTTTTATAATTTAGACGACTATTGAATTGTCTAAACTGAGCTGTCGTAATGACAAAAATAGAGGGACTTATATCCCTTTGGAAGTAACCTTGGATTTGACTGGAAACTTGAGGTGTGGTGAACGATTCTTTTGACCAAATCACTGAATTAGAAACGTCTGTCCATAAATTTATTCCGGCCTCAACTCCAAATCTCATTGCTTTTTTCATTACTTCTTTGGAATTTTCTGGAAGATTACTTTCTAATATTGAGTCAAATTGTGCCGATTCTTGAACAGCGGAAATCAAATTATTTTCACCCAATACCGTATCAGCAGACATTCCCGATTCGCTGTCAAACGCACTAATCCCAGCATTCAAAACCAAATCATTAATTGGTGTATCCGGCAACATGTCACCGCTTGAGCTAATTTCTTCCGAGGAGATCCCGTTTTTAGAGTTCGTTGGCTTATTTTGATTTGTGGCATTCAAAATGTTCAAAGCAGCTTTTTTCGAAGTAATAACCTCTACCTCCCTCTGCTTCGTTGACGTTGATTCGTCATTTACGCTAGCTGGACGAGACACTTCGGATGGGGCGGATTCGACTTCAATTCCAGAAAAATCCTGATTTCTCATCAGCTGTTCTTTATTCGTGCTAGATTCAGAAGTTTTAAAATTACTTGTTTGAATCAAAAAACAGATTCCTCCAATCAAAAGCGATACGATTGGAACGGCGAGGAAAGTAATTGTAAAGCGATTTCGCTTCTTTCTCTCGCTTGCTTCAATCGCTTTCATCTTTGCTAAAATTTGGGACTCCATGGATTCCCATTCAAATCCAGAAGGGATGTTTGAATTAGGATCCTTCGAAAATCCCCCATTATTACTATCGGGCTTATAGGACATTGTGAAAAGAGTTTGTTTGGTCAACAGTAATGTTTTCTTTTAGCCACCGCTTCGCTCTATGGAGCTGAGAACGCGATGTTTCAGGGCTAATCTTCAATAGTCTCCCCGCTTCTTTATGTGAGAATCCATCAATCTCCACGAGCATAAACACTTGTTTATAGCCAATAGGCATATCTATGAGATGTTTCAGTAGATCCTCCCTTGACATTTGCTCATGAGAACTCTCGATGGGCTGTTCAGAGTAGGAGATAGTTTCGAGCGTAGTTGTTTGGATTTGTCTTTTTGATCGATGATAATGCTGTATGCACTGATTTACTGTTATCATGCGAAGCCAAGTTTTAAATTCTCCCTTCTTTTCATTGTATGTATCAATCTTAAGAAACACAATCGCAAAAACCTCTTGAATAATGTCTTGATGATTAGACGTATCTGAGTTGTAACGAATGACAATGGAGTACACATACCTGATGAAGGTATCATACATCTGCTTAAATGCTTGATTATCTCTAGATCTAATGCCATCGAGGAGTTCCTTTTGCATTCGGTTGGGCGCGTAAAAAATGAACCATGTCTAATGATCAATCAATTAGACATGGTTCTTGAATACAGTTTAATTACAGGTTGTAAGAAATTGACATATATCTGCATCTGAGTTGAAGATCAACGTTTGGCCACTTTGGAATTTTTCAGCCGAAACCGGGAAAGTCAAACTCAATCCATTATAGACACTAGGGTCCGTTTCTAAGAGCGTCGTGTAATCTGACAAGCTCTGAAAGACAACATTAGTGCCATTTAATGTCCCCTGAACTGGATAATTGACAAAATATGCACAGGTGAGGACAGTTCCCGCGCCTTCGTTGAAGAAGAATTGGATGTGTCCTGGTTTATTACTACAATTTTCATCAAGTGTTGAATAAAAATTACATACGTCTAGATCGTCATTCAATGTGATGGTTTGGCCAAACTGCTCGATGACTATCGGGTAGACAAGTGAAGCACTATCCGGTTGCATTGGATTCCCACCAATAGCTGGCAAATAGTCGCTATCCTGATTCAAAACAATTAACTGGCCGTTGACTTCTATTTGAACCGGATAATTAATGGTGTAAGGATATCTATTTATGGTGAAAATGTTAAGCCCGTTGTAAAAAAGTAGTACGTGCGCTTCCAAATCTGCACATGAAAGAATAGTCGTATCACAGAAAGCAACTTCCGTAGCCAACTCTTGTATATTCTGAATGGTCTTAGAAATACCGTTAACATAAACTTGTACAGGGTAGACGAAGTCCATTAAACTATCTCCGTTCATAAGTGCAGCGCTCAAATCTGTAGTATCATTAACAGAAACTACACTGCCCGATTGCTTCAGAAAATCCACGGGAAATGGTATAGCAACACAACTAATATTTAAGGTGTCATTAGAAAAGAATTGCATTTTACTCACTAGAGGATTGAAGTCTACAGTGTCTGGTGTATTGTCAACAATAATCGTATCCACATCAGTCTTGTCGCATGAGGTGGTAAGTATGGCCATTGTTAGCGCCAAAAGTCCAATTTTGAATAAATTTTTCATCGTTCATTAATTTTTAGGGGTTCATTTATTTGAATAGTAACAGTCCTGTTGCTTAACTATAGAATGAAATGTCCCTAAACGTTGCACCACTTAAAAAAAACCTGACTTATTTTACTAACCTCTGGTGGAAGTCATTGTTTCTCAAGCAGTCAATACATTCGAAATAAATAAACATTGCATTTAACCATAGAAAGAAAACAAAGAATGCATTCCACAAAAAAAAATTCCTCTTGCTGTCCTACAAAACCACTAAGAACGAAAAAACCCTCTGAAGTTTCCTTCAAAGGGTTTTTAGTAGACATTCTAGAGAAAAGGTCGAAGTAAAGCAACTATATGTTCAGGACCTGCCAGAGTTGTAAGTCATAATGAAACAGGAAGTCACTGTAGATTCAGTATCTTAATTGCGAACTAAATGAATTTTTATGAAAAAGTATTTATTATTTCTTGTTGCAGGTAGTGTAATTGCGTGTACTACAACACAAACTGAAAAAAACGATAGCAAATCCGTTATTGGTTACGACATTTCTGAGGAAGGTGAACAGCGTGAGCTTATTGCAGGACCCTTAACCACAGTTAGTGTTTGGGAAGACTATGTTCAAGCACATAACAATAAAGATTTAGATGCGATTGCGTCTCTAAATGCAGAGGATATTAAAATTTGGGGACCAGGTGGAGAATTTATAGAGGGTTCAGACAACCACATCGCCTTTTTAAATGATTGGTTTACAGCAAATAATCCTGTTTGGAAAAGTAATTATTTTATTGCCAATGAGGTGATAGTTAAAGATGGTGAGAATCGCCAATGGGTAACTTCTGGGCACGATGTTACTCAAACCCTTGATAGCATAAAAGTAACTACCGCTCAGGTCCACGATGGACTAATTGTGGATGGAAAAGTAAAGATGTTCTACGTTTATGAAAGAGCAATACCCGCTCCACCAAAATCTGAGACAGAGGCTTTAAAAGAATAGTTGAACAAACATCTTATAGTAAGATAAAACGCCTCTTCTTCGGAAGGGGCTTTTTTATTTCTATAAGGAAGCTCAAAGGTTATTTCTGAGAGATTGCAGAATATTTCATTAAATCAGAAGGCTGCTCAGCTTGTTTGATTAAATAGTCGGCCACATCACTTCTATTGATTGCCCCTATGTTGATGCCGGTGTAAAGGCTCGTCTCAATTCGGTATTTCTCCGTTCTAGGCTCATCAAGAAGTCTTCCTGGCCTTATAATTAACCAATGTAAATCTGATTCAGAAATCAATTCTTCCATTTTAGCCTTATCGGCATACACATCCTTTAAAAAGTACTTAAGAAACAGTTTCACAAACCACCCAACGTAATTGGCGCTCTCACCCGCACCAAAGCCCGTTACTATGAGATGTGTAGCCTTTGACTTAGATTCTTTTTGAATTTCTACCAAGAGTTTTACAAAGTCAGAAAACAGTGTGGTTTGTTTCATGTTTTTTCGGGTGCCCAGGGTAACAATTACCGCATCAGCCCCGTGCATTGCTCGAGCTAGGTCGTTCTTATGTAATGCATCTCCAGTAATGGATCTT
>JAQWJX010000134.1:0-4571 GCA_029248145.1 Schleiferiaceae bacterium
CATTGTAACCTTAATTAACTCAAATCCAGCAACCATTATGACCGACGAGGTCATTGCGGATAATATCTATTTGAAGCCTTTGGAGGTGGAGAGTATAGAAGAGATTCTACAAAAACATCCAGATATTGACGCTGTACTACCTACAATGGGTGGTCAAACTGCATTGAATTTGTGTATCGATGCAGATAAGCAAGGTGTCTGGGAAGAAAATAAAGTCGCCATTGTAGGAGTTGATATTGCAGCCATCAACATTACCGAAGACCGTGACGAATTCCGTCAACTCATGGAGACTATAGATATCCCTATGGCTCCTTCGAGAATAGCTAAGTCTTTCTTACGTGGTAAGGAAACTGCCCAAGAATTTGGATTTCCACTCTGTGTACGTGCTTCATTTACTTTAGGAGGTGCCGGCGCCACTTTCGTTCATAGTGAAGAAGAATTTGACACTGCGTTGAGCCGTGGACTGGAAATTTCTCCGATTCATGAGGTAATGATTGATAAAGCGCTGCTCGGGTGGAAAGAGTATGAGCTTGAGCTGTTGCGCGATAAAAACGACAATATCATTATCATCTGTTCTATTGAAAATATGGATCCGATGGGAATACATACTGGAGATTCTATTACCGTTGCTCCGGCGATGACGTTGAGCGATACTACGTATCAGAAAATGCGCGATATGGCCATCAAGATGATGCGCAGTATTGGGACTTTTGCAGGTGGGTGTAATGTTCAGTTTGCGGTTAGTCCTGATGAACATGAGGATATCGTAGCTATTGAAATTAACCCACGTGTAAGCCGTTCGTCGGCATTAGCTTCAAAAGCAACAGGTTATCCTATTGCGAAAGTAGCCGCGAAACTAGCTATTGGCTATTCTTTAGATGAGCTAAACAACCAAATCACTAAAACTACTACGGCTTACTTCGAGCCTACTTTGGATTATGTGATCGTGAAGATTCCACGTTGGAACTTTGAAAAGTTTGAAGGTGCAGATACGCGCCTTGGCATTCAGATGAAAGCAGTAGGCGAGGTAATGGGAATCGGTCGCAGTTTCCAGGAAGCTCTTCATAAAGCAGCGCAGTCTCTTGAGATTAAGCGTAATGGTTTAGGAGCGGACGGCAGAGGATTGACCGATCATGATACCATTTTGCACAAATTAGAATATGCTTCTTCGGACCGCTTGTTTGTGATTTATGATGCGATACAAATGGGTATTCCACTCAGAACCATCTACGACATCACAAAAATTGATATGTGGTTCTTGAAAGAGATTGAAGATTTGGCACGTGTGCAGTCTGAGATCGAAAAGCATAACCTAATATCCTTGCCGAAAGAGCTCATTCAAGAGGCGAAAATGAAAGGTTTTGCAGATCGTCAGATTGCTCATATGATCAATGCGCTTGAAAGCGAGGTTCACACGAAGCGAACGGATTTCGGAATTAATCGAGTTTGGAAACTAGTAGATACTTGTGCTGCAGAATTCCCTGCGCAGACGCCATACTATTACTCGACCTTCGAAATGCCGCATCAAAAAGCTGACGGTGTAGAAATCATTGAAAATGAAAGCGTCGTTACGGAACGTGAGAAAATAGTTGTTTTAGGCTCTGGACCGAATAGAATTGGTCAAGGGATTGAGTTCGATTATTCTTGTGTTCATGGCGTGCTTGCTGCCCGTGAAGAAGGGTATGAAACGATCATGATCAATTGTAATCCTGAAACTGTAAGTACGGATTTTGATACTGCCGACAAGTTGTATTTCGAGCCTGTATTCTGGGAGCACATTTACGACATCATATTGCATGAGAAGCCGCGTGGCGTTATCGTGCAGTTGGGTGGACAAACGGCGTTGAAGCTTGCAGAAAAACTTAACCGTTACGGAATTGAGATTATTGGTACCTCTAGCGAAGCCTTGGACTTAGCTGAAGATCGGGGACGTTTCTCGAATCTTTTAAAAGACATTAATATTCCTTACCCCGAGTTCGATGTAGCGACAACGGCAGATGAAGCTTTAGATATTTCTGACAACTTAGGATTTCCTATTCTCGTTCGCCCGTCTTATGTATTGGGTGGTCAGGGGATGAAAATTGTAATCAATAAGCAAGAATTGGAGCGCCATGTGGTGAACCTTTTCAAAGAGTTTGAGGGCAATAGAGTGTTATTAGATCATTACCTTGATGGAGCTATTGAGGCAGAAGCTGATGCTATTTGTGATGGTGAAGATGCATACATCATCGGTATAATGGAGCACGTTGAGCCTTGTGGTATACATTCTGGAGATTCTTCAGCAGTATTGCCTCCGTTCAACTTAGGTCCCTTAGTGATGCAGCAAATTAAAGAGCACACTATCAATATTGCGAAATCGCTTGAAACAAAGGGGCTCATTAATATACAATTCGCTGTTAAAGACGATGTAGTTTATATCATTGAAGCGAATCCACGTGCTTCTAGAACAGTGCCGTTTATTTGTAAAGCTTATGGTGAGCCTTATGTGAACTATGCTACAAAGGTCATGCTAGGAACTAAGAAGGTGAAGGACTTTGATTTCAATCCATACCTTGAGGGGTACGCGATTAAAATTCCAGTATTCTCGTTCAGTAAGTTCCCTAATGTGAACAAGAAATTGGGACCTGAAATGAAGTCAACGGGTGAGAAGATTCATTTCATCAAGGACCTTAAGGATCCGGTATTTAAAAAATTACACAGCGAAAGAAGTTTATACTTAAGCCGCTAGATCATTTTAAAGATATGCTTTGAGATCCCGACGCCGAAAGGCGCCGGGATTCTTTTTATCTTGACAAAAATTTTCACCATGTTTCGTTTTTTATCACTTACCATTTTAGCTTGGCTCATCTTTAGATGGCTAGATCGTTTTTTTGGAGGTAGAGGCGGTTCGAACCGCAATTCATCGGGTCAAAGGAAGAACGAACCCAAAGGAAAGAGACCTTCCTCTAGTAAGGTGCCGAAGGATGTAGGCGAATATGTAGACTACGTCGAGGTTAAAGAAAACAAGAAAGAGGAGTAAATGAAGCTTGGTATCATCACATACTATTGGCCGCCTGCTGGTGGTCCTGGGGTTCAGCGTTGGCTGAAGCTCAGTAAATATTTAGCGCGCGATGGTGTTGAGTTGTATGTGGTGACTGTAGATGCTGAGAAAGCAACCTATCCGTTGCGAGACGAAGGTTTGCTCAAGGACGTTGATACGACTATTAAGGTCTACAGGACTGGGACTTCCGAAAAGTTCGGGGCCTATAAAAAAGTTACAGGTAAAAAGTCCGTGCCTTTTAGTGGGTTTTCAGGTGAAGATGCAAATGTGAGTATCCTACAGAAATTGGCCCGATTTGTCCGCGGGAATTTCTTTGTTCCGGATGCCCGTAAAGGTTGGAATTCACATGCCTTTGCAGCTGCATCGGAGCTCATCAGGACAGAAGATGTTCGGCATTGGATAACGACATCGCCGCCGCACAGTACGCAGTTGGTCGGGTTAAAGCTTAAAGAACAGTTTGGTGTGCACTGGACTTCAGATTTTAGAGACCCATGGACAGATATTTACTATTACCGTAAGTTTTACCCAACAGCATTGACGCGTTGGTATGAGCGAGGTTTGGAACGTAAGGTGTTTGCAACCTGCGATGAGTTGATTAGTGTTAGCCCAAGCTGGAGCGGTTTGTACGAACAAAAAGGAGGCTTGAAGAAGGGTAGCGTGCATACCTTGACGAATGGTTTTGATCCCGAAGATTTTAGTGCGCTAATTCCTCAGCGTCCCTCAAAATTTACATTGCTTTATGCCGGTACACTTGCGGCACAATACCCCTGTGGTGAATTGGTTGCCGCTTTAAACTCACTAGATTTTGAAATGAACCTGCGCATTGTGGGTTCGTGGGATGGTCAAAGTCGAGAGACGCTCGAGGCCGTCAATGAACATGTAAATCTCACGTTTGAGGACTATGTGCCTAAGGCCCAATTAAACCAATACCTACTGGATTGTCACCTCATGTTATTCTTGTTGCCCAACGTAGCTAGTGCTACAGGTCACGTCCCGGGTAAATTATTCGATTATTTAGGTGCGGGTAATCCTATATTAGGATTGGGTCCAGTGGAAGGGGATGCGGCTGATATCATTAAAAGTACTGCTGCAGGAGCCGTATTCGATTACAAGGAAGTACCGTCCATTGCTGAATACGTTCGCGGGATGAAAGAGGAAGGTGCACCACGAACGGACGCATCGAAAGTTCAGGCCTATGCCCGTGATGTTCAAGCCAAACGCTTACTGAAAGAAATTTTACGGAATTAAGACCACAAAAAAAGCCGGCCCGAGGGGCGGCTTTTTTTGTGCTTCATACTCGCTCTTGTTTTACACGTTGGTGCCTTCGCGAATTTGCTTGAAGCCCATCCAAAAGATTAAGAGTAAGATGATGCCGGAACCGGCATAATTAATTTTTTGTCCGGTGAAATGTGATTTCGGTGCATATTCGAAAACCACTTCATGTTTTCCTGCAGGTACAGTGAGTCCGCGCAGGAGATAGTTTACACGAATATGTTCTACGGGTTCTCCATCTAAATAGGCTTGCCAATCG
>JAQWJX010000136.1:0-2279 GCA_029248145.1 Schleiferiaceae bacterium
GGGGCACAGCATATCGCTCGCTATTGCGGCATTAGGCTGGGTCGCATTGCCGGCCGCTTGGGTGGAACTGGCCATTGCAATGACTGTAGCACTGACGGTGTTGATTCATGTATTTACGGGATTTAGAGTCATGACGCATGGTATGTGGATGGCGGGATTGTTTGGATTGATCCATGGTTTTGGATTTGGTTCCTATTACACATTTATTGCCCAAAGCGAGTCTTTTTGGTGGGCATGGCTTCCTTTTAACGCAGGCATTGAAGCGGGACAAATTGCAGTTGTACTCTGTTTGCTTTTTGTATATTCGATTTTCCAAAAATTTGGTGGCCGTAGTGGTGTGTATCGCTGGCTGCTTTCTGGAGTTGTTTTGACTCTTAGTTTTCAAATGATTTTGAACCGCCTTCCAGAAGTTTTTGGCGCTTAACATACCCTACACATGAGAAAATTAGCCCTTTGCCTTTTAGCACTTGCAACGTTTGCATTGCACGCGCAAAATTTGAATACCTCAAAGTTCCGTCAATTGGGACAAGAACTTCCCACACCAAACGTGTATAGAACGGCATCTGGTGCGCCTGGTCACGAATACTATCAGCAACGTGCGGACTACGACATGTCCATTACTTTGGACGATGATACCCAACGTATTTATGGTGAAGAGACCATAACCTACACGAACAATAGTCCGGACGAGCTACGCTATTTGTGGGTCCAATTGGATCAAAACATGCGCGCTCAAAACAGCACAACACAACAAATCAAAACGGGTGGTATTTTCAATCAGCGCGGTGCAACCGCACAAACGGCGTTTAATCAGTTAAAAAACAATCAATTTTACGATTTTGACGGCGGCTTTAAATTGGCTTATGTAAAGACCACTTCTGGTGCCAATTTACCCTACATCGTTAACAATACGATGATGCGTGTTGATCTTCCATCCCCGTTGCGTCAAGGTCAGAAGTTCAGCTTTAAAATTAAATGGTGGTTCAATATCAACGACCGTATGGACATCGGCGGACGTTCAGGTTACGAATATTTTGAGGGTGAAGACAATTACCTCTATACCATAGCACAGTTCTTCCCGCGCATGGCAGTGTACAACGATGTCGAGGGTTGGCAGAACAAACAGTTTTTAGGTCAAGGTGAATTCACATTGCCCTTTGGCGATTATAAGGTAGCTATTACCGTTCCTTCAGATCACATTGTTGCTTCTACGGGAGAATTGACGAATGCGTCACGAATATTATCCTCGAAGCAACGTGCTCGTTTATCGAAAGCAGAAAAAAGCTACAATGATCCAGTTATCATTGTTACTCAAGAGGAGGCGGAAATTGCAGAGAAAAATAAAGCGACCTCAACGAAAACATGGATTTTTGAAGCTGAAAATGTTCGTGATTTTGCCTTTGCAACATCTCGTAAATTCATTTGGGATGCTCAGGCTGTGGATGTAGGTGGCAAAACGACCATGGCAATGAGTTATTACCCAAAAGAGGGGAACCCTTTGTGGGAGCAATATTCAACGCGCGTCGTGGCTCATACGTTAAAGGTATATTCAAAGTTTACCATCGACTATCCTTACCATAAGGCCATATCCGTTCATACAAAATGGATCGGAATGGAGTACCCCATGATTTGTTTCAACGGTGGGCGGCCAGAAGCGGACGGAACGTATAGCGAAGGAACGAAATACGGGATGATTGGGGTGATCATACATGAAGTAGGTCACAACTTCTTCCCGATGATCATTAACTCTGACGAACGTCAATGGACTTGGATGGATGAAGGCTTAAATACATTCGTACAATACCTCACGGAGCAGGAGTGGGATCACGATTACCCGTCACGTCGTGGACCTGCCGATAAAATTGTTCCTTACATGAGTGGTCCTAAAGAGCAGATTGTTCCTATTATGACCAATTCCGAATCTATTCTTCAATTTGGTAACAACGCTTACGGCAAACCAGCTACAGCGCTCAATATTTTGCGTGAAACGGTAATGGGCCGTGAATTGTTTGATTATGCATTTAAAGAATACAGCCGCAGATGGGCATTCAAACACCCAACTCCAGCAGATCTTTTCCGTACGATGGAAGATGATTCCGGTGTGGATCTGGATTGGTACTGGCGCGGTTGGTTCTATACCACTGATCACGTGGATATCGCTATCAAAGATGTACAATGGTACCAGATGTCTACAAAGAATCCAGATGTCGAGAAACCTTTCGAAGCAGAAAAAGACCGCAAAGCAAATGACCACGTTGGACGTGCAAGAAATGAGGTTA
>JAQWJX010000147.1:0-1870 GCA_029248145.1 Schleiferiaceae bacterium
GGTATGAGTTTTACCGAATTCTCCTACCAATTGATTCAAGGCTATGACTTCTATCACCTTTGGAAAAACAATGGCGTTAAGCTTCAAATGGGCGGCAGCGATCAGTGGGGTAACATCACTACAGGAACAGAGCTCATTCGCCGATTGGGTCGTGGCTCAGCGCATGCGTTGACTACACCGTTAATCAAAAAAGCCGACGGTACGAAGTTCGGAAAATCAGAAGGTGGGAATGTTTGGCTGGATCCAAAACGCACTTCACCGTATGCGTTTTACCAGTTTTGGTTGAATGCTGCCGATTCTGATGCTGAGAATTATATAAAAATCTTTAGTATGGAATCCCGTGAGGTCATTGAGGCGCTCATCGCAGAGCACGCCGAGGCTCCACACCAGCGTAAATTACAAAAGGCCTTAGCCGAAGAAATAACGATACGTGTTCATAGTCAAGAGGATTTAGAAAACGCCCAAGCAGCCTCTCAAATATTGTTCGGAAAGGCAACTGAAGAGCAACTTCGAGGTCTTGATAATGATACTTTAATGAGCGTCTTTGAGGGCGTACCACAGCATGAATTACCGGCTGCGACACTTGATGGCGGACTGGACATTGTCGATGCCTTAGCAGAGGCAACCACTATTTTCCCGTCTAAAGGCGAGGCCAGAAAAATGGTTCAGGGCAATGGTGTGGCCATCAATAAAACGAAAGTAACTGTCGATAAACAGCTTTCGAATGCCGATGTAGTCGCTGGTAACCTTATTCTCGTTCAGAAAGGCAAGAAAAATTATTATCTCGTTCGCGTCATTTAGAGCGGGAGGTAATTAAATACGATATCGTCGATTTCTTTCATGAAGCGATCATTGGGACGCTGAAAGAAGTAGAACATGCCGTTATCTCGTTTTGCACTTTCCTTCAGCTTAGCATATTCGAAGGATTCACCTTTATTGACTAAACAGTAAGGTAAGCCGCTACGCACAATGAATAGTGCTTGATAATCGGGTGTCGTCGGGTTTGCACTTCGGTTGAGATACGCCCAGCATTCGTACCCGTCAAAACGTTGGTATTCCCATCCATTCTTTTTAAAGGCATCTTTCAAATTATCATTGACCGCACCCAAACGTTGTCCGGAAAAATAGTTTTCTAAGAAATTGGTAGGAAAGCTCTTACGTTCCAATTCTCTACCGAGGACCTGCCCGGATAAAACGACCTCGTAATATTTTGACATTCGCCTAGCGGTACTTTCCCAAAGTGAGTCCAAAGGATAGCTCGTGTATACCGTTCCAAGCGTATCTTTTTTTGCATTGAGCAAGGCGGCATCGGCCATAACTCTTTTGTCTAATTCATTGACAAAGTCTTCATGAACCCAGACGTGCGCGGTCCCTTGGTAATAACCGCTGTTAAAATCTGTTGCGAAAATCCGAACCGAATCGCGCAAACTCAGAGTGCCTTCACCGTTAGTGAAATTCGCTGTTCGTCTTACAACCTGGGCATTACTCAATGAGTAAAACGCTAGAAATGTAAAACAGAAGAAAGTATTTAATTGTCTCATAGACTAACCATTAAATTACAGCCTCTAATTTCACTATTGTCGAGTCGGCCGTAAACTTCAAATGTACCATTTTCAAAAACCCTGCCTTGATCTGAAAGTGCTAAAAATGCACAGGTATGTTCGTTTGCAAGATCAATAATCTGTAGCGCCCCGCGGCTCCCGTTCTGTTTAGGTATATCCAGGGGGTCCGCAATATCTCTAGTGTAGACGCGCATCCAAGGCGGGCATTTAAAAACATCGGAACCTTTTAGGTATGCTTGGCTAAGTAATTCGGTCATGCCGTATTCACTATCCAAAGTGGTAACAGGAAAGCTGTTTCTTAGAATAGC
>JAQWJX010000159.1:0-3017 GCA_029248145.1 Schleiferiaceae bacterium
GCACAGCGAATGCAGGTAACCCTCAACGTGCAGGTTCTGCAGGTGCGGGAGAATTATTAATAAATCCTTTCGCACGCTCTGCAGGGTGGGGTTCAGTGAATGTAGCAGGTGCTACAGGAATGGACGCGACGTTCTTAAATATTGCAGGTATCGCAGCGACGGATTTGAACACACAAGTCACCTTCAACAACACCCAGTGGTTGGTGGGAGCAGGCATTAATATGAACGGAGCCACACTCATCCAGCGTGTGAGTGATGTGGGTGTGCTTAGCTTAGGTTTATCTGCCTTTGATTATGGCCAGTGGGAAGTAACTACGGAAGACCAGCCGGAAGGAACGGGAGCGACTATTAGCCCGCAGAGTTTGATCATCAACATGGGGTATGCTCAGAAGTTTACTGAGAACATTTATGGAGGGGTAAACGTGAAGCTTTACAGCAGTTCTATTTCTAACTTGAACACAAATGGTGTTTGTTTTGATGCAGGCGTTCAGTACCGTACTGGAGATGAAGACCGATTCAAATTTGGAATCACCTTGAAAAATGTTGGACCTAGTATCACCTACCAGGGTGATGGTTTGGGTATTACTTTACCGGTGCCTACCTATGGTGTAGCGTATTCTCAGACGTTCGAAAGCCGTTCTGCAAAATTTGAATTGCCTACTCAGCTGAGTATAGGTGGATCGTACGATTGGTTTGTTGCGAACGGGAAAGTTACTGGAGCGCTAAACTTCAGCTCAAACTCATTTGAGAAAGACACATATCACGCCGGAGTTCAATACAGTTTGAAAGATCTTTTCCAAATACGCGTGGGCTACAAGGCCTTCGATAACCGTGCAGACGACTTAGGAACAAGTGCTATTTCAGGAGTATGTGGTGGATTTAGCTTTAATGTTCCTACAAGTGATGAAGGCAGCTTCGCCATAGATTATTCGTACCGTGGAACCACATCGGCATTTGGAGGTATTCATTCTATAGGTGTTCGTATCAACTTGTAATAGAAAAAACTAACTTTGTACCTAATAAGAGAGGCCATTACGGCCTCTTTTTTAGTAATACCATTATCTATGTCATCAGTAAGTTATTACACAGCAGAAGGGCTTAAAAAGCTTAAGGCTGAATTGGAACACATGAAGAATGTGGAGCGCCCTAAAATCTCGCAGCAGATTGGAGAAGCGAGAGATAAGGGAGACTTAAGTGAAAACGCAGAATACGATGCGGCCAAAGAGGCGCAGGGCATGCTTGAAATGAAAATTTCAAGGTTGGAAGATACGCTCGCTGGTGCTCGGGTCTTAGATACCGAGAATATTGATCTTTCAAAGGTCGGTGTATTGACCAAGGTGAAATTAAAAAATGTCACCAACGGTGCAACTATGATTTACAGTCTAGTAGCAGAGAAAGAAGCAGACATAAAGCAAAGCAAGATTTCAGTATCAAGTCCGATAGGTAAAGGACTTTTGGGTAAGAAGGTTGGCGAAATTGCTGAAATTCAAGTGCCTCGCGGTGTTATGAGTTTCGAGATATTGGAGATTACTTCTGCCTAATTCTGCGAGCGATGGGAAGCATCTTCACAAAGATCATCAATGGTGAAATTCCTTGTTACAAAGTAGTGGAGAATACTTCAAATATTGCTTTTCTAGACATACGTCCATTAAAGCGTGGTCACGTCTTATGCGTTCCAAAATTAGCGGTAGATGAATTGTATGAGCTGCCTTCGGAAGAATATGCGAGTCTTATGGAATTTGCCCAACGCGTTGCGCGTGCGCTGAAAGTAGCTGTACCGTGTAAACGCATTGGTTCAATGGTTTTAGGTATGGAGGTGCCTCATGCGCATTTACATTTAGTGCCTATAGATGCTGAGCATGAATTGAGTTTCTCGAATACTCCGTTGGAGTTGAGCGCGAATGAGATGGAATCTATTCGCGTGTCTATTTCAAACGCTCTGGATTCTGTTGAATAAATTGGTCCCAGCTGCTGCTCCGACCCTTTTTAGATTTAGATTTCGTTGCGCCACTACCGTGTTTTGGCGCACTAATTCCTGTGGTTTGACTGTGATGACAAAGGGCAACGGCAAGTGCGTCAGAGGCGTCTAAATAATTGTGTTCTATCCCTGGGAACATGGCTTGTAGCATACCACTAACCTGTTCTTTACTGGCGTTACCATTACCGACGATACTTTGTTTTACAAGTCTAGGACTGTATTCAAAAACTGGAATCTTTTTAGAAAGGGCGGTTGCCATACATACACCTTGAGCGCGTCCTAATTTTAACATGGATTGAACGTTTTTTCCAAAAAAGGGAGCCTCCAAAGCCATTTCATCAGGCTTATGTTGATCGACAACGGCGCTCAATTCATCAAATATGGTCGCAAGTCTGGTGTAGTGATCCAATTTCGTGTTGAGTTTGATGATATCCATCAATACGGGGTGCACTTTGCCTTTTTTGATGTGTACGACACTGTACCCCATGACTACGGTACCTGGATCCACACCAAGGATTATTTTATCGATGGCGTTTTCCATAGTTCTTAAATCATTAGACCAACAATGGCTGCGGTGTACAAAGAAGCCACCGTTCCAGCGATAAGCGCCTTAATGCTCAACTCGCTTAGGTCTTTTCTGCGGCTTGGTGCTAATACTCCTATTCCTCCAATTTGTATACCTATACTTGCAATGTTTGCAAAACCGCAAAGCATGTAGGTTGAAAGGATGACACTGCGTTCTGAAGTGAAGAGGCCTTCGTTTTTCATTTCAGTTAAACTGACGTAAGCGTAAAATTCATTCAAGATTGTTTTTTCTCCCAGAAGCTGTCCTACTAGCATTAAATCTGCAGGTGGAACACCTAGAATCCAGGCAATTGGGCTTAAAAGTGCGCCCATAATAAATTGGAGGGAGAATGAGTCATAGCGACCGTTGGTGACTTCCGCTGCCCAGGCATTGAGGCCTGTCCACGAACCCACGCCTTCAACAAAAATGTAATTGGCACCATAAACGATGGCGGTAAAAACCAAGAGCATAGCT
>JAQWJX010000029.1:0-4080 GCA_029248145.1 Schleiferiaceae bacterium
CTGAGCTGATCGCTAGAGAATAGATAACAAGACCAAATCCGATTTTGTTGATTGCATCAGCAAGGTTGTAGCACAAGTTTAGTACTTCCTCGTTTGCTGCGATACCAAGATCCATACCGAAGAAACCTCCAGCAGTACCTAAGATGTAACCGATAGGGTAGATACCCCAACCGATGATTACAAATTTCGCAAGAGCACCGTTCGCTTTCGCTACTGCACCACCTGCGTTGTTTGCCAATTTAGCAACGTCTCCTTTCCATACCATCCATACGATGTAGAAGTAAGCAGCACCAGAAAGAGCACCCCAAACCCATGAAACAGCCTGGTCAGCGTAGAATGCCTCACCGATGTAACCGGTAACTAACATTGCAACTGAAGCTAAGATCAGTTTGTACAAAATTGACTTCGTACCACCAGCTTTCTTGGTGATCAAATAGAACTCAACACACATAAGTGGTACAGTTAAAGTCCAATCTACATAACGTAGAACAACTGGACTTCCATTACCGGCAGCGTAGAAATCACGCATGTAGTAGTAGTGCACTGCTGCAATACCAGTAATAAGCCCACTAACGAGCATTGAAGTTTTCCACTCGTCTGCAACTCTACTTCTTTCGAAGAAGAAGAATACCGAAGCGGCTAGCATCGCCATGTAACCGGCGAAGAATGTGAACGATACGTAATCGTTCGGATCGAATCCCATAGATCCGTCTAAAAATAATGACATGGTGTTAAAATATTAAAGGTTATAACTACCACTTAACTTACGAATAATAGTTTTGTTCACGACACTGTAAAATTAAGTTTAAACACTCATAATAGGGCCTTAATATACTCGAAACACCCTGTTATACATCTATTTAGCACTGATGATAGAACAAAAACGGCAAGGATTTGTTGGAATAAATATAAAGAGTCAAATCGACATTTAATCAATGAAGCGGTACGATATAGGATTTCTTGGAATGGGGGCAGCGAATGGGTTGCTTTTGCTTGAATTAGAGCGAAAGAATTTACTCCGTACGTTGAATGTTCTCATTTTAGAGCCCGACGCAAAATTGAAAAACGATAAAACGTATTGTTTTTGGGCAGACGCGAAACATGAAATACGCACGCAGCTCAAAGATGTCATGTACCATCAGTGGGACACCGTTGATACGGGCGATGGTCTAGAATCGTTTGAAGATCAACATTACTATATGGTTG
Organism: Schleiferiaceae bacterium; assembly: GCA_029248145.1. Taxonomy (GTDB): domain Bacteria; phylum Bacteroidota; class Bacteroidia; order Flavobacteriales; family Schleiferiaceae; genus UBA10364. Next base: position 1,207 of record JAQWJX010000029.1, read on the forward strand.
AAAGCATTGCGCTATACAAGAAAGTTAAACGTATAGCACAATCGCATGACAATGTAACATGGATAAGAGGCGCTGTTGATGGACTAAAGGCAGAGCAGGAAGGTGTTGTTGTCTCCAGCGGCGATTATTCTTGGGAAGTTCAGCAGCTATATGATAGTAGACCTCCCAACATTAAAGAGCCCATGGGGCCATTAGTTTTACAAAGTTTCGTGGGTTGGCGTGTAAAAATTCAGGAAGATTACTGGACCCCGAATCAAATGACACTGATGGATTTTGGCATTCCTCAGAATGGCTTCACTCAATTTATGTATGTCCTTCCAACCGACACTAAAGAAGCATTGGTTGAAATGACTCGATTCGGGAGCGAACAATTACCGCATGAATTGGCGAGTAATCACCTCAGAAACTACCTACTTTCTAGGGGTTTGTCCTTTGAAGTAGAGCATGAAGAACGTGGAGTAATCCCGATGACACAATACGCCGAGGTTAAAAATCAAGATGCACGTATCGTTTCAACAGGAGCGAGGGCGGGAAGAGTGAAGTCGACTACAGGGTATGCCTTTAAGAGCATGTTTGAGCATGCCAAGGAATTGGCACAAGGTATCGCACAAGAGCGTACTGATTCTTCATGGTTGCGCCTGCCTAAAAGTGATATGAATCGTTTTAATTTTTATGACCACCTGTTGCTGCACATCTTGAAACACAAACCGCATTGGGGTAAGGAAATCTTTGAATCCTTGTTCGCGTCTCAGAAAGCTAATAAGGTCTTTCAATTCTTAGATGAGAAGTCGTCATTTAAATGGGAATTAAGCATGTTCGCACGTTTACCTATTATGAAATTTTTATGGGCGTTGGCTGCATCATTTGTAGCTATTGTAGTAGCCAAGCCTTCCCGCTGGGCTCCCATTTTATTCGCTGTGCTGGCTTTAGTTGCCGAAGCTTTATTGCCAAGCTCCGTTTCCTACGGGTTACAAGCGGTACTTGTTTTCTTGCTATTCCTGTACGGTATACCTCATGGTGCATTGGACGGTTACAGCCACGCGAATAAGGAACGGTTACCGAAGTTTATTTTGCGTTACTGCTTCATTATGTTGATGGTTATTTTATTCTGGGCGGCGAGTCCTGTAACAGGATTACTTGCCTTTTTGATTTACAGTGCATGGCATTTTGGAGAAACAGACCTACGTGAATGGGGCTTTCCTAGTATCGGTCTGTCGTTTTTGTGGGGGACTTTACTATTGACGCTGATACTTATACCACATTCGATGGAAGTGAATACAGTGCTTGAAGTCATGGGTATTGGTAAAGTAACATGGTCCACGGAATTCATGAATATGGTTTATCGAATGGCCCTGTCACTCGGACTTTTTATGGGCATTTGGTTTCGCTCCATTCCTTGGGTGGTTGCCATGGTAACGCTCAGTTTGACGGCTTACTTACCGTTGGCTACGGCTTTCGGAATTTACTTTGTCTTACAACACAGTCTGTCGGGTTGGAACCACTTAAAATTGTCACACAAATGGACGAATACTGAAATGTGGATGAAAGCTATGCCGTTTACAATAGGTGCAGTGGTTCTGTTTCTGCTAGTATTTAGATTTGACAAGAATTCCCTTCTGGCTTGGTCGAGTTACTTTTTAGTATTCCTCAGCGCCATTAGCTTGCCGCATATTTACTTCATGTCGAAGCTCTACAAGGACCGATTCTAAACGACTTTCTTTTTTAAGGTAATGTGCGTTATTTCCGGCCACATGCCCACGCGTCCTGGAAAGGCTAAAAAACCAAATCCACGGTTTACGTGTAATATTCTCCCGTCTTGTTCCGGGTATAGTCCCGCCCACTTTGGGTATTTGAATTTTACAGGCGACCATTTGATCCATCCAGGGATTTCGATACCAAACTGCATTCCGTGCGTATGCCCACTCAATGTAAGGTGTATTTTATTCGAGTGCTGCTTGACTTCGGCGTCGAAATGCGACGGGTCGTGGCTAAGAAGCACAGTGAACGCATCTTCAGGGATTTGTTCTAAGGCCGTATTTAAGTCTCCGTATTGCGGAAACGGTGGCAATCCCCAGTTCTCAACTCCGGCCAGGTATAATCTTGAACCGTTTCGTTCGAAATAGCGGCTGTCGTTAAGCAAAAGATCCATACCCATTTCTGCATGGATTTCTTTTAATCTATCCATATTAGCGACTTTAGCTTCTGGCGAAGGAAAACGCCAATAATCGCCATAATCGTGGTTTCCTAAAATCGAAAAAATACCTGATTTAGCTTTTAAGCGTTTGAAAACAGGTATCCACGGTTCTGCTTCGCTGGCCGTGTTGTTGACCATATCGCCAGTGAATACGATACAATCGGCTCCAAGTGCACTTACCATATCTACGCCGTATTGAACTTTTTCTGTGTTGTCGAACGATCCACTATGTATATCCGAAATTTGTGCGATCGTAAAGCCGTCAAAAGCATCGGGTAGGTCATCAAATTCTAGAGTGTGGGAAATAACTCGATAGCGATAGCGTCCTTTCCAAATGCCGTCGATAATCCCTAAAAAGGGTATGGCCGCGAGGCCCAGGGCCAATTTTGAAATGAAGGCTCTGCGCTCAGGCATTAAAGTGGGTTGGGTGGTTACACCGCGAAAGACAAATTGGCTCAACCGCACTATATCTTCTATAAGAAGCGGGCCAATGGCAATTAGCTTAGGGACAGCAAGTAAAATGGATGCACCCATGAGCAGACCGAGGTAGCGGTATTCTACTTTTCCACTCGTCATCATTAAGGCCAGCGTGATGGAGAAAATAACATAAGCAATCGTGATGCCCCAATATACATAGGGGGTGGCGCTGCTACGAAAGACGGTTTTAAAGGCTTGGTAGG
>JAQWJX010000037.1:0-3355 GCA_029248145.1 Schleiferiaceae bacterium
ATTAGAAGTTATTTAACCCCAATCGCTCGTATCACACATGCATTTCCTTGGTGAAAAGGACCTTCGTTGAGTATAATTTCTTCTTCCCATACTTCAAGTGTTTTGAAGTCATGAAGCAACGACTTAACGCGGCTGGTTGAAAAAAGCATCGCTTCATTTTGTGGCCCACCGCTTCCTCTGCCTATGTTTTTTGTTGAGAATCCCTCGAGTAAAACCTGGCCGCCGGGTTTGAGGAATGAATTCAAATGATCATATATAGGTTGCAGATCAACAGGTGGTACATGGAAGAAACCATAGAATAGGAGATCAAAGCCAGTTTCTTCGTTAAAGCTCATTGCGTCTCCGATGCGGTAGGTAATGGATGTCTGTGCAGCTTTAGCTAATTTCATTGCTTTCTTTTCGCCGGCTTCACTTTGGTCAAAAGCTACCACATCCCAACCTCGCTTTGCAGCATAAACAGCATTTCTTCCTTCACCTTCCGCGGGCAAAAGTATGCGGCCAGCTGGGCGTTGGTCTATTTGAGATTTGAAAAAAGCATTAGGTTCTGTACCATACGCATACTGTGAATCAGCGTATCGTTCATTCCAAAATTTCTTCATCATTGGATATATTTGATCCCCTAAACATACAGTTTTATGCAAGTGCGTACGTAATAAGAGCCCCTTTTAGCAGTGACCATTGGCGCGGTTTATTCGTGAGAGGGTTTTTTTTAAAAAATTCATTTACAGGGATTGTGTTTTAAAAAGTCTATTCTATATTTGCACCCCCCGAACAACCAGGGTAAAAAGTATTGTTATGAAACGCACATTTCAGCCAAGTAATAGAAAACGTAGAAACAAGCACGGATTCCGTTCAAGAATGGAGACTTTTGACGGACGTAAAGTATTGGCGTCTCGTCGTGCTAAAGGTCGCAAGAGTTTGACTGTTAGTGATAAAGGGAATTACAAAGGTTAATAGATGTTAAAAACCTTTTGATAAGATATGGGTGTTGCCGAAAGCAACACCTTTTTTTTGGCCCAAACCACCACTAACTTTGTACAAATCTTAAAAGCTCATGCCGAAAGACACTTCCATCAAACACGTACTTATTATCGGATCTGGTCCCATTGTTATTGGCCAGGCTTGTGAATTTGATTATTCTGGATCGCAAGCCTCAAGAAGTCTCCGAGAAGAAGGAATCATTGTAACCTTAATTAACTCAAATCCAGCAACCATTATGACCGACGAGGTCATTGCGGATAATATCTATTTGAAGCCTTTGGAGGTGGAGAGTATAGAGGAGATTTTACAAAACCATCCTGATATTGACGCTGTATTACCTACAATGGGAGGTCAAACTGCATTGAATTTGTGTATCGATGCCGACAAGCAAGGTGTTTGGGAGGATAATAAGGTTGCCATTGTTGGAGTGGATATTGCAGCAATCAATATCACTGAGGACCGTGACGAATTCCGTCAGCTCATGGAGACGATAGATATTCCCATGGCTCCTTCGAGAATTGCGAAGTCTTTCTTACGTGGAAAGGAAACTGCCCAAGAGTTTGGATTCCCGTTGTGTGTTCGTGCTTCGTTCACTTTAGGAGGTGCCGGTGCCACTTTCGTCCATAGTGAAGAAGAATTTGACACCGCATTGAGCCGCGGATTGGAAATTTCTCCGATCCATGAGGTAATGATTGATAAAGCACTGCTCGGGTGGAAAGAATATGAGCTTGAGCTATTGCGCGATAAAAACGACAATATCATCATCATTTGTTCTATTGAGAACATGGATCCGATGGGTATACATACTGGAGATTCTATTACCGTGGCTCCGGCGATGACGTTGAGTGATACCACGTATCAAAAAATGCGCGATATGGCCATTAAGATGATGCGTAGTATAGGAACTTTTGCAGGTGGTTGTAATGTTCAGTTTGCGGTTAGTCCTGATGAAAATGAGGATATCGTTGCTATTGAAATCAATCCACGCGTAAGTCGTTCGTCTGCTCTAGCGTCAAAAGCAACAGGTTATCCTATTGCGAAAGTAGCTGCGAAACTCGCAATTGGCTATTCTCTAGATGAATTAAATAATCAAATCACTAAAACTACAACGGCTTACTTTGAGCCCACGTTGGATTATGTGATTGTGAAGATTCCTCGTTGGAACTTTGAAAAGTTTGAAGGTGCAGATACGCGTCTCGGCATTCAGATGAAGGCAGTAGGTGAGGTAATGGGAATCGGTCGAAGTTTCCAAGAAGCCCTTCATAAAGCGGCGCAGTCTCTTGAGATTAAGCGTAATGGTTTAGGAGCGGACGGCAGAGGATTGACCGATCATGACACCATTTTACACAAATTAGAATATGCTTCTTCGGACCGCTTGTTTGTGATTTATGATGCGATACAAATGGGTATTCCGCTCAGGACCATTTACGACATCACAAAGATTGATATGTGGTTCTTAAAAGAGATTGAAGATTTAGCACGTGTGCAGTCTGAAATCGAAAAGCATAACCTAATATCCTTGCCAAAAGAGCTCATACAGGAGGCGAAAATGAAAGGTTTTGCTGATCGCCAAATCGCTCATATGATTAATGCTCTCGAAAGCGAGGTTCACACGAAGCGAACAGATCTAGGCATTAATCGCGTCTGGAAATTAGTAGATACTTGTGCTGCGGAATTTCCTGCGCAGACGCCGTACTATTATTCCACGTTCGAGATGCCGCATCAAAAAGCTGATGGTGTAGAAATCATTGAAAATGAAAGCGTCGTTACAGAACGAGAGAAAATAGTTGTTTTAGGTTCAGGGCCGAATAGAATTGGTCAAGGGATTGAGTTCGATTATTCTTGTGTTCATGGCGTTCTTGCTGCTCGTGAAGAAGGGTATGAAACTATAATGATCAACTGTAACCCTGAAACTGTAAGTACAGATTTTGACACCGCGGACAAGCTGTATTTTGAGCCGGTTTTCTGGGAGCATATTTACGATATTATCTTGCATGAGAAGCCGCGTGGTGTTATTGTGCAGCTGGGTGGACAGACTGCTTTGAAGTTGGCCGAGAAACTGAGCCGTTACGGCATAGAAATTATTGGGACTTCGTATGAAGCGCTTGATTTAGCGGAAGATCGTGGTCGTTTCTCTAACTTATTGAAAGATATCAATATTCCATATCCAGAGTTTGACGTTGCAACAACGGCGGATGAAGCACTGGACATTTATGATGAATTAGGTTTTCCTATCCTTGTCAGACCTTCTTATGTTTTGGGTGGTCAAGGGATGAAAATTGTAATCAATAAGCAAGAATTGGAGCGCCATGTGGTTAACCTGTTCAAAGAGTTTGAGGGCAATAGAGTATTGTTAGATCATTACTTAGACGGA
>JAQWJX010000047.1:0-2221 GCA_029248145.1 Schleiferiaceae bacterium
GGCCATTTTCCCTGGTATTCAAGGAGGGCCGTTAGAGCATGTTATAGCTGCAAAAGCTATTGCATATGGTGAAGCATTAACGGATGAGTTCTTTCACTATCAGTTACAGGTAAAAAAGAATTCGGCGGCAATGGCGAAAGCTTTCGTAGATCGCGGGTATGATATCATTTCAGGTGGAACAGATAACCACTTAATGTTGATTGATTTGCGCAACAAAAGTGTGACGGGTAAAGCGGCAGAGCAGGCTTTGGTTCGTGCGCATATCACTGCAAACAAGAACATGGTGCCTTTCGATGATAAGAGCCCATTCACTACTTCAGGTATTCGTTTAGGCGCATCAGCGATTACTACGCGCGGATTGAAAGAGGCGGACATGGAAATCATTACGGACTTCATTGACCGCGTAGTGACAAATATTGATTCAGATACACACATTAAGGAAGTCGGTGATGCTGTCGTTAAAATGATGCAAGACCGTCCGCTGTTTACTTGGGAGTAATTATCTTCGAAGAAACCAATAGCCTTAGTATTATGTGCAAGAGTATTACAAAGCGCTGCGCCTTATTGGTTGCAGCGCTATTCTTTTCGCTACCTGTGGTAGCCCAGCTTGATTTTGAAGTAGATAGAGCAGTCAAAGAAACGCGTGTCGGTATCATACGAAACGCTCTATTAACCATAGATGATGATGCGAAAGCCATCATTAAAAGACCGTTAAAGAACCCAAATCTTTCTATAAATGGTGTCAAGTTGTTCGCTATGATTGTGACGGATTACCAGACCACGAAATTTTTTCAAGAAAACATCGAGCCGTTGGATGTACATATTCGATCTCTTGTATCATTTCCTAGTTTGTATCCTAATGTCCCGGTTTTAGGAAAATGGGGAGGGGGAGTAGACGGCTGGATGTATACCGGTGTAACGGCAATGTATGCGGCAGGTGCAGTTACAGGAAATGAAAAGATGCAAGAGGCCAGTTTATTAACTGTTAAAGCTGTAGTTGAATCTTATGTGGTCAGTCATATAATTTTAAAGACATTGGTAGCTAGGCATCGTCCAGCACGTCCATTAGGTGTTTATGGAGCTACCGACAGGGATAGCCAATACCCTTTTGTTCATAGTCCATTAGATTTCTTCAACTTTCATGTTCCCTATCTACATTCTGATGCATATGGAACTGGTTTTCCTTCTTATCATGCAACAATGTTCTTCGCATTTGCAAGTGTGAATGCAAAAGTTTTCGAAAACAAGTGGATTCCTTATGGACTAGCAACTACAGCGTTACTTTACGACATCCGAGGACATAATCATTGGGTCAGCGAATTGGTCGCGGGAGCAGTGATAGGGGAGTTCATCGGGAAGGTAGTTTATGAAAATTACCATGAGCGCCGAAGTGCATCTCATTCATTAAAGAAGAAACGAAAGTACCGCACTCATATGGGAATAGGTCAAAATTTTGGAGTTGTTGGACCTTCTATCGCTATAAATTGGTAATATCGGCCCGATTATTGTTAGTTGAATTGCTGCAAAAATATAGAAAATGAGAAAATCTTTATTGCTTTTACCGTTTGTTATCCTGTTTGCTTCTTGCGAAACGCAATCCCCTACAGAGACGAACACAGAACGTTTTTATAAAGCTCCTTGGAATGTAGCGTTGAATCGTTCTCACGGAGCAGTAGGACAGGTTAGTGCAGCTAATGAAGATCATAGTGGTTCTTTGACGTTGTCAAAGCAAGGCTGGGCTACTTTTGATATATCACTATTAAGCGACCATATGCATCAGCAATGGGGGTATAGCTGGTCAACCGATGAGTTTTTTATGAACTGGGCGCCTTGTTTAGAGTGGTATATTAACGAAGCTGAAGACAGCATGTATCTTAATTATGATCACCAGGACTATGACCCGAATTCAGGTAATAGCTTCTATTGGAATTACGATTTGATTCTAACGAGATAAAAAAAAGCGGGCATTGCCCGCTTTTTTTATGCTTCTAACCTTTTCTTTAAGTCGGCAATCTCTTTGGCAAGGTGATGCATTATCCGAAAGGATATGACTATGGTTCCTAAAAGTCCTGCGGTAAGAAGATAGATAAGGGTATCCATAAGTATTTTATTGTTTCAGAAATAAACATATGTAGTGCGTAAAGGTTCACGTGACTCTGTTTCGAAAAATTAAATGATTTGTGATTATTGTCAAGCGTTTTTGTATTCGGTAATTCTATCA
>JAQWJX010000051.1:0-4436 GCA_029248145.1 Schleiferiaceae bacterium
TTCAAGATCAGTTGCAACAACGCAATCTCGCATTAACTGTCCAGAGTGGTTCGCCCGCAAAAGACACGTACAGCGAAGAGAAGATTGCGGAGTTGGTACGGGAGATTGACCGTTGTTTGAAATTGTTAAGTGCGTAACCTCCGTGAGTGAGAACACGTTAAAAATAAAAGTCACCATTGCGAATAGAACTTATCCGCTGACCATTAAACGGGAAGAGGAGGAGCAGATTAGAGCGGCGGTGAAAACCATAAATGATGCAGTGGCACGGTTTGAAAGCCGGTATGCTGTGCAAGACAAGCAGGATGTACTTAGTATGTGTGCGCTGCAGCTTGCTTCCAAAGCGGAAATCGCACTAAAACAATCTCAAGATGTTCAGTCCCAGGCCGGCAAAGCGCTGGCTGATGTGGAAGCTGTGCTAGATGCAGCCCTACAAAACGGATAAACACTTTCCCGTACTTGCTATTTTTTGTGCTAAACTCAACGAGCACGTTGTTATGGACTTCGCTCGTGACGTTACGAGCAGGCCGCACCTCTTTGAGGGAGTTCACTCCAGTGGAAGGTCAAGGCGTCACGGCTAGTACAGATCCTGATATTTAGGAGTTTAGACAACATGCATAGCAGGTGCGGGATTTTTTAAAAACAGTAAACCCAATAGTGGTATGGTAATGACAATAATTGCTGCTGTAGTAGGTCTTTTGATCGGTTTAGCTGGAGGCTATGTACTCTGGCAAAACGCACTGAAAAAACGAGGTGCCCTCATGATTACAGAGGCGAAAAAAGCCGCAGAGCAGCATAAAAAAGATAGGGCACTAGAAGCGAAAGAACGTTTCTTAAACCTGAAAGAAGAGCATGAGCGTGCTGTACAGAAGCGCGATCAAAAATTAGCCGAACGTCAGAATTCATTTCGTGAAAAAGACGAACGTCTAAAGAAGAGCATTGAGGAGTATAAGAAGGACCAGCGCAACTTAGAGCGCGAAAAGGAGACACTAGCTAAAAAGCGTGAGTCTTTGGATTCGCGTGTTCGTGAGGTCGAGAAGCTTCGCGACAAGCAGATTGCTGAACTAGAAAGTCTTTCGGGAATGACCGAAGAGGAGGCAAAGCAGCAGATGATTCAAGCTTTGAAGGATAAAGCGAAGTTGGATGCGCAAGCCATCGTTCAAAATACTATTGAAGAGGCGAAGCTTACTGCGAATCAGGAAGCGAAAAAAGTAGTTATTCAGAGTATACAGCGTGTGGCTACAGAAAATGCCATTGAAAATGCGGTCTCGGTATTTAATATTGAGAACGACGATATTAAAGGTAAAATCATTGGTCGTGAAGGACGTAATATTCGCGCCATTGAGGCGGCCACAGGTGTTGAAATTATTGTAGATGATACACCAGAAGCGATTCTTTTGAGTTGTTTTGATCCCGTGCGTCGTGAAATAGCACGCTTGTCAATGCACAAATTAGTCAGCGACGGACGTATACACCCTGCTCGTGTTGAAGAAGTGGTAGCGAAAACGACCAAGCAGATTGAAGAAGAGATTATTCAGATTGGAAAGCGTACAGCGATTGATTTAGGTATTCATGGCCTTCATCCGGAACTCATCAAAACCGTAGGTCGTATGAAGTACCGTTCGTCTTATGGACAGAACCTACTTCAACACAGTCGAGAGGTGGCAAACTTATGTGCCATTATGGCTTCGGAATTGGGACTCAATCCTAAAATTGCAAAACGTGCCGGATTATTGCACGATATAGGTAAAGTGCCACACGAAGAGACGGATCTGCCGCATGCCATCTTAGGTATGCAATGGGCAGATAAGTACGGCGAGAAGCCTGAGGTCTGTAATGCCATTGGTGCACACCACGATGAGATTGAGATGACTTCATTGATTTCGCCTATTGTACAGGTCTGTGATGCCATTTCTGGTGCACGTCCTGGCGCTCGACGTATGGTGGCAGACAGCTACATTCAACGTCTGAAAGACCTTGAGAACGTTGCATATGACTTTGACGGTGTAACCAAAGCGTACGCGATTCAAGCGGGCCGCGAGTTGCGCGTAATGGTGGAGAGTGAAAAAGTGACCGATGCAATGGCCGCTCAAATCTCCTACGACATCTCTCAGAAGATTCAAACTGAAATGACTTATCCAGGTCAAGTAAAGGTTACAGTGATTCGTGAACTGCGTTCAGTGAACGTGGCGAAGTAAGCGCTTCATCCAATAGAAAGTAGAACGCCCGCCTTCGCGGGCGTTTTTTTTGCCTTTATGCGTCCAGTTCCACCGCCCAGTCCAGCACCTTGCGAATAAGCGACTCCACCGCCTGTGCCGGCGTGTCATGAAACGTTCCAGCGGCTCGATTCGCGAGCAATGCCGAGAAACTATATGCTTCGTGCCCCAATAGGGTGGCAAGGGCGTAGATGCCCGCGGTTTCCATTTCGAAATTGGTCAACGAGTGGCCGTCAAAAGATTGATGATGCAGCACGTCCATAGCTTCTTTAAAAACTGAAGAAGTGCGAATGGTTCGACCTTGTGGCGCATAAAAACCGGGTAAGGTTGCAGTTATGCCCAACATTAATTCCGGTATGCCTTGGGCATTGCTTGTGTTGCATGGCGCAGGAATATAAAACGGGTCGAGGGGCGCGCCAGGTACGGTAACCGTTTTGAAGGGATGTTGGTAGAAGGGAAGCAGTCCGTCAAAGGCAAGCGCGCCCGCACTCAAAAGATGCGTGCCGAGCGGAATGTTTGGATCTATGGCTCCACTAGTGCCGATACGGATGATGGTGAGCTTACGCAATTGGGTCCGGTTCATTCGGGTCTTGGGGTCAATATTCACCGCCGCGTCTAATTCATTCACGACAATATCAATATTATCCGTCCCCATTCCGGTAGACAAAACCAATACGTCTTTCTCTTTAAGCATACCTCGAACAATAGTGAACTCACGTCGTTGTTTAGTCCATGCAATAGAGTCGAAGTGCTGTGTTACGCCGCTCACGCGGTCTGGATCACCTACGGTAAAAATCAGATTAGGGATGTCCTCACCTGTGAGTCCCAGATGGTAAACACTACCGTCGGGATTAAGAATGAGTTCGGATGGAGCGTGCGGTAACATGAATAGTATCTTTGGTCTCCTCAAAAGTAAAGGAAGTGAAAGCAGAGATCATTACGATAGGCGATGAAATTTTAATTGGACAAATCGTCGATACTAACAGTGCTTGGATTGGTCAGACCTTCAATCTAGAGGGAATTGAAATTTCCCGCATCAACAGTATTACAGATACCGCTGAGGCGATAATAGACGCTTTAGAGGGTTTGTTACCCTCGACTGAACTGGTCATCATGACGGGCGGTTTGGGCCCGACAAAGGATGATCTAACGAAACAAACTCTGGCACGCTACTTCGGCGCTCAAATGGTTTTTCGAGCAGATGTTTGGGAGCACATTGTGAAATTATTCGAAGGCTTTGGGCGTAAACCGGTTGAGCGAAATAAATTTCAAGCTGAGGTTCCGGACAATTGCGAGGTCCTCTTCAATCACAAAGGAACGGCACCAGGCATGCTTTTTCGCCACGAAGGAAGACGCATTGTCAGTTTACCAGGTGTGCCTTATGAAATGAAAGGGATTATTAAAGATGAACTTCTGCCGCTCTTGCAGGACGAAATCGACTACCAAATTAAGCATAAGACACTGTTTGTGGTGGGCATTCCTGAGAGCGTTTTAGCCGATCAGATTGAACCGTATGAAAGTGATTTTCCGGAGAACATAAAATTAGCGTATCTACCTAAGCCTGGCTTAGTCCGATTACGACTTACGGCTCGCGGTAAACGTGCGGACGATATAAATGCAGACCTTGAGGCAGCGGCGCGCACTTTAAAACAAGCTGTAGGGGAACCATTGATGGACGGTTCGAACAGTGCGATCGAAAAGTATTTAGGTGAAGTATTGACGCAAAAAGGACTCACTGTCGGAACAGCGGAGAGTTGCACCGGCGGCGGCATTGGTGCTACGCTTGTAAGTGTCGAAGGATCCTCTGCATATTTTGAAGGCAGTATTGTTGCGTATTCGTACGATATCAAAGAGACTCTTTTGGGTGTGGATCATAAGACCATTGTAGAAAAAGGTGCCGTAAGTGAGGAAGTCGTTCGACAAATGTCGGAGGGGGCTCGTGCGAAATTAAAGGTGGATTTTGCAGTTGCGGTCAGTGGTATCGCAGGTCCTGGTGGCGGAACACCGGATAAGCCTGTTGGAACGAGCTGGATTGCTATTGCCGGTCCAACCCGCACTATTACTGAGAAATTTGTCTTTGGCAAGGTGCGTGAACGCAACATTCAAAAGACTATATTCGCGGCGTTAAATTTATTACTCAAAGAAGTTGAAGATTATGGGTAAGTAATGTTGGTCAATTATATTTATTGACTTAATTTTGCAAACCATTTTGGTACAACCCAG
>JAQWJX010000006.1:0-17435 GCA_029248145.1 Schleiferiaceae bacterium
CTATTGCCCTTAAACTTATGGAGGTTTTTCCAAATGCCTACCATCCCTTCTTGCAGGGCATCTTGCGCCAATGATTCGCTCTTAAGAATGCCCACGGCACAATAGAGGAGACGTTCGCTATACTGCTCAACGATTTCAAAAAAAGAAGCCTCCCATTGCTCTTGCAATAGGAGGCTCTTGATATTCTTGGTTTCCTCCATTGTTCTTTAGATGAATGGAAGATACTAAAGGTTTAAGTGAGGAATTACTTTCTAGCGATCACCTTTTGTGCTGCAGCCACGATAGCATCAGCGTTCAATCCGTATTTTTCCATGAGCTGTGCTGGAGTGCCACTCTCACCAAAGCTGTCGTTTACAGCTACGAATTCTTGTGGCACTGGGTTATTGGTTACCAGAGTTTGAGCAACGCTCTCGCCCAAACCACCAAAGCGGTTGTGCTCTTCAGCAGTCACTACACAACCTGTTTTAGAGGCAGATGCTAGTATGGCCTTCTCGTCCAGCGGCTTGATCGTCGCCATGCCTATGACTTCTGCGCTTACGCCTGTAGCTTCGAGTGCTTCAGCAGCTTGCAACGCTTCCCATACAAGGTGTCCAGTGGCAATAATGGTGACGTCTGTACCTTCTGTTAATACATCCGCTTTTCCAATTTCAAATTTAGCATCAGCAGAGGTGAAATTCGCCACTTTTGGACGTCCGAATCTTAAGTATACAGGACCGTCGTAATTCGCGATTGCGATGGTAGCAGCTTTAGTTTGGTTGTAATCACAGGTGTTGATTACGACCATGTGCGGCAACATCTTCATCAGGCCGATATCTTCAAGAATCTGGTGTGTTGCACCGTCTTCACCTAGCGTCAAACCTGCGTGAGAAGCACATATCTTCACATTTTTACCGCTGTAAGCGATGCTCTGGCGAATCTGATCGTACACGCGACCCGTAGAGAAGTTTGCAAAGGTTCCAGTGAATGGGATTTTACCACCGATGGTCAGGCCTGCCGCAATACCCATCATGTTTGCTTCGGCAATACCGACTTGAAAGAATCGGTCCGGATTTTCATCTGCGAATGCATTCATTTTTAGCGAACCGGTAAGATCGGCACATAATGCAACGACATTTTCATTTTGTCGACCCAATTCTTGGAGGCCTGCGCCAAATCCTGAACGGGTGTCTTTACTGCCTGAATCTGTGTACTTCTTCATTTTAGTTGATTTTCACAATGGTTGATGAGCCGGGGCCCACTCTAAATTCTTTCGTTTTACTGTAAGCGGTTTCCTGTGCAAATTTGCTCCTAAACACCACCATGTACTGTCCGGGCTGGAGTTGAAAAACCTGACGCTCACCACTTTCACTAAGATCAGTTACCCACTCATAGCCGTCCTCTCTCTGCACAAATATGGAGCCGTAGCCGCTTGTTCCTGCTTGTAAGGTGACCATGCCTGGTGGCGGTACTGCTATAGTTGTGGTCGAACTCGGATTTATAAGTACACCGCTTTGAAAAATTCTTGGTAGGGTTAAGATTTCTAAATCATAGGTGCCGCTGAGGTACCGTTGAACCGTACCGAAGTCCTGTACATGTAAAATTTCATTCTCACCATGTGGTTTGATGATGCACGAGATTTTGGTGCTTTGTCTGGAGTTTGACCGCAGTTCCAATTGTCCTTGCGGTGTAGAAGCTCCGATATGGGTGTGAGTTCCGGGATGAATGACAATACTATCCACACGAACCGGCGGAATGGTATGAACCACCATGTCGTAGACGACTAATGGGTCTAAGACCATAGTATCCGGCTGGCCCTTATAATTCAAGGTATGTACAAAGCTTTTTCTTACTTTTTGTGAAGCATGATCATACAGTAAGACTGGAACGTTTGTTTCTGTGGGCTTACCTCGGCTATCTAGAAGGTTGATTTGCGCTGTTGTATTGTCTAAAGCTTGCGAAATTACGACACCAAGAACATTTTTGAATGTATTCTCATCGGCTGCGTCGAAATAGGTACCAACACATTCGAAGCTATTTTTAAAGTCCTCGTCCAGTCCAATACCGATAACAAAAGGTTTAAGTATGATACCCTTTTGTTGAAGACGCTTACTCACAACACATGGATCACCATCACAAGCTTCTACACCATCTGTGATTAAGATGACAATGTTGCGACAATCCTCGCAAGGTGGAAAATCGTCAGATGCCTTTAGAAGTGAACCCGCGATTGGTGTGGTTCCCTTTGGTTTAATCGCTTTGAGTACACGCTTGATTTTGTAGATGTTACCGTTACTGAATGGAACTTCTAAACGTGTATCAGAACAATCTTGAGGGGGTACAGGTTTTTGATGACCGTAGACGCGCAGTGCCAATTGAAAATTTCCTTCCTCTTGAATCCCTTGCAAGCTGTCAAGCATTTGCCCCATTAAGCGTTGTGCAACATCTATTTTTGCGCCACTTTCCCAACGGCCATACATGCTTTGACTTCCATCGAAAACGAATAATATTCTCGTTAGCGGTGGACGCTCTTCTTCAACCTGTGGCTGTGCCTGAAGGGCAAGACAGAAAAAGACAAATACTATGGCGTTGAGTTGTTTCACAATAGACCTAGTAATCGCCAAGTGTTTCTGGATTTTGACGAAGTGCGTCAGCCAGCTGATCGTCATTAGGTGCAACAACATGCCATTTGTGTGTGCCCATCATGAAGTCAACACCGTTGCCCATCTCCGTGTGAAGAAGAATACAAACAGGCTTTCCATTCCCTGAGGCAGCAGTAGCTTCAGTGAGTGCTTGTTTTACTGCACTAAGATCATTCCCTTTTGCAACAGAAATTACGTGCCAGCCGAAGGCCTCAAATTTAGCTTGAATTGAGCCCATTGGTAAAACGTCATCTGTTGATCCGTCAATTTGTTTTGCATTAACGTCAACCGTAGAAATGAGGTTATCTATTTTTTTCGCAGCGGCATACATAGCAGCCTCCCATATTTGTCCTTCTTGTAATTCTCCATCGCCGTGTAAGGTGTAGACCAATCGCTTATCGCCATTCAGTTTTTTCGCTTCGGCAGCTCCAATAGCAACACTCATTCCTTGGCCTAAAGAACCAGAAGCAATTCGAATACCTTCTAGTCCTTCATGGGTAGTGGGGTGTCCCTGCAAACGGGTATTCAATTTTCGGAATGTCGCCATTTCGCTTGCATCGAAGTAACCGGCGCGCGCAAGAATTGAATACAGAACCGGCGAAATGTGTCCGTTTGATAAAAAGAACAAGTCTTCACCTATGCCATCCATTTTGAAGGCACTAGGGTCGTGTTTCATGTGATCAAAATAGAGCGTAGTTAAAAACTCTACACATCCTAAGGAACCGCCAGGGTGTCCTGAATTTACAGCGTGTACCATTCGTACAATATCTCTGCGGACTTGAGATACGACGGCTTCTAGGTCTTGTTGTGACATGGGTGAAATGTTATATTCAATATGCAGTAAAATTACGCCAAAAGAAGGCCTGATTACCTTTTAAATCCAATTCACATATACACACGTTGCTAACAAAGAATCCGTTTATCTTTGCCGCCTTAAAGCTATAGATATGAAGTGTGGAATTGTCGGCTTGCCGAATGTTGGAAAGAGTACATTATTCAACTGCCTATCGAGCGCGAAAGCGCAGGCGGCTAATTATCCGTTCTGTACGATTGAGCCTAATGTTGGTCAGGTAACAGTTCCGGATTACCGTTTAGAGCGTTTATCTGAATTGGTTAATCCTGAGCGTGTTCAGCCGGCGAATGTAGAAATTGTCGATATCGCAGGGTTGGTACGAGGCGCCTCGAAAGGAGAAGGTTTAGGGAACCAATTCTTAGGAAATATCCGTGAAACTAATGCCATCATACACGTTCTCCGTTGCTTCGAAAATGAAAATGTCACACATGTCGATGGAAGTGTAGATCCTATTCGCGATAAGGAGACCATCGACACTGAATTACAGCTAAAAGACCTCGAAACCATCGAAAAACGCCTCGAAAAAGCCAAAAAAATGGCCAAAAGCGGCGAAAAAGAGGCAAAACTGAATGTTTCTACCTTAGAACGATTGATCACTTTTGTTTTAGAAGGTAGAAATGTCCGCGGTTTTGAAAGTTCCGAGCGCGAACAAGAATTGATTAAAGAAATGCAGTTACTCACTGACAAGCCAGTGTTATACTTGTGTAATGTCGACGAGAGTGCTGCCAAATCTGGAAACGCATATGTCGATCGTGTTGTAGAAATGGCGGCAGCGGAAGGTGCGGGTTGCATTCACATCGCCGTAAGCACAGAATCGGATATTGCTGAATTGGAAACGTATGAGGAGAAACAACTCTTTTTAGAGGAATTGGGTCTTGAAGATGCCGGTGTAAACCGTGTTATTCGTGCTGCTTACGAACTGTTAAATCTTCAAACGTATTTCACAGCAGGGGTTAAGGAAGTTCGGGCATGGACCATTAAGAAGAACTTCACTGCACCCCAGTCAGCAGGTGTTATTCATACAGATTTTGAAAAAGGCTTCATTCGTGCTGAGGTAATCTCGTACATTGATTATGATGTTCTCGGGAGCGAAAACGCAGTCAAGGAAGCCGGTAAAATGCGTGTGGAAGGAAAAGAATATATCGTTCAAGACGGCGATGTTATGCACTTCCGTTTCAATGTGTAAAACCTGTGTATACTTTCATGTAATAAACACGCTGTAAAGTCGCGTGCATTCTTAAATTAGGAATCCTGTATTCCGATTTATTTATGGCACAAGAAGCACAATATACTGAAGACAACATACGATCGCTCGAGTGGGATGAGCACATCAGGTTACGCCCTGGTATGTACATCGGTAA
This sequence comes from Schleiferiaceae bacterium, assembly GCA_029248145.1. Lineage (GTDB taxonomy): Bacteria > Bacteroidota > Bacteroidia > Flavobacteriales > Schleiferiaceae > UBA10364. The sequence goes on from JAQWJX010000006.1 coordinate 4,833, forward strand.
GTTGGGCGATGGTAAAAGTCCCGACGATGGAATCTACATCCTACTCAAAGAAATACTAGACAACTCCATTGACGAATACGTTATGGGCGCTGGTAAGACTGTTGAGGTCAAAATCGCCGACGGTCAAGTGATAGTTAGAGATTTCGGTCGGGGCATTCCTCTGGGTAAAGTAGTCGATGTGGTTTCTAAGATCAATACAGGCGCTAAATACGACAGTAAAGCTTTTAAAAAATCTGTAGGGCTTAACGGTGTCGGTGCTAAGGCCGTGAATGCTCTCTCTACAGAATTTATTGTTCAAGCTTATCGAGACGGTAAAACCAAACGGGCTAAATTCTCTCACGGAAAGCTAGTCGAGGACGATGCTATCGAAGAGTCGTCGCAGCGTAAAGGAACAAAAATCACTTTCCGGCCGGATCCAGATATCTTCATCAACTACAAATACATGTTGGAGTATGTGGAGAAGATGTTGTGGAACTATGCGTACCTCAATCCTGGACTTACGCTATACTTAAATGGCGAAAAGTTTTATTCAGAGAACGGTTTAAAAGACCTTCTTCAAGACAACCTCGATGGCAATGTCCTACACGATATTATTCACCTCAAAGCTGACGATATTGAGGTGGCTATTACCCATGCAGAGCGTATGCAAGGGGAACAATACTACAGTTTTGTAAATGGACAACATACCACGCAAGGAGGGACACACCAAAATGCTTTCAGGGAAGGTTTAGTGACCGTTATGAGAGATTTCTACGGTAAGAACTTTGATGCCGCCGATATTCGCGCGTGTGTGATTGGAGCGGTGTCCTTGAAAGTTGTTGAACCAGTTTTTGAATCTCAAACGAAAACAAAATTAGGTTCGCTAGAAATGGCGCCGGGTGAAGTTCACGTTCGAACGTTCGTTGGGAATTTCTTGAAAGAACATCTCGATAATTTCTTGCACAGAAATGCTGAAGTCGCGGAGATCCTTTTAAAAAAGATTCAGCGTGCAGAGCGTGAAAGAAAAGACTTGCAAGGCATTCGAAAATTGGCCCGTGAACGTGCTAAAAAGGCAAATTTGCACAACAAAAAACTTCGAGATTGCCGTGCGCACTTAAGTGATAAAAAAGCAAGTGCAAAAGGCGATAGACGTCTCGAAACAACGGTATTCATAACGGAGGGAGACAGTGCGTCAGGTTCCATTACTAAAAGTCGCGATGTTAATACACAAGCGGTATTTTCATTGAAAGGAAAGCCATTAAACTCTTATGGTTTGAGTAAGAAAGTGGTGTATGAAAACGAGGAATTTAATTTGCTTCAAGCGGCTTTAAACATCGAAGACGGATTGGATGAATTGCGTTACAATAATGTAGTGATTGCAACGGATGCCGATGTCGATGGGATGCACATTCGTTTGTTATTAATCACATTCTTCCTGCAGTTCTTCCCAGAGTTGGTCCGTGAGGGACACTTGTACATTTTACAAACACCATTGTTCAGGGTTCGAAACAAAAAAGAAACCAGGTACTGTTACACTCCGGAGGAAAAAAACACGGCAATAGATAAATTAGGTCCGCGACCAGAAATCACTCGATTTAAGGGATTGGGTGAAATCTCGCCGGACGAATTCAAGCATTTTATTGGAAAAGATATCCGATTGGAACCAGTGATGATAGGCAAAGACTACACCTCAGGGGACTTATTGGAATTCTATATGGGTAAAAACACACCGAAACGTCAAGAATTCATTATTGAAAACCTGCGCGTTGAGAAAAATTTGGAAGAGGAACACTTTAACTAATGAGCGAAGAAAATCAACCTATTGATGAAGAATTGAATCCGGAATTGTTGGGTTCAGAGATTATTGAGGATCAGGGAAACCGTATTACCCGAGTTTCCGGTATGTATCAAGATTATTTCTTGGATTACGCATCTTATGTCATCCTTGAACGCGCCGTGCCGGCCTTAAACGATGGTTTAAAGCCGGTTCAACGTCGCTTGTTGCATGCCATGAAAGAAATGGATGATGGGCGCTTTCATAAGGTAGCAAACATTATTGGGCAGACCATGCGTTTTCATCCGCACGGTGATGCTTCTATTGGTGACGCGCTAGTTCAGATGGGTCAGAAAGATCTACTTATTGATTGTCAAGGAAACTGGGGGAATATTCTCACTGGCGATGGTGCTGCTGCACCTCGTTACATCGAAGCCCGTTTGACAAAATTTGCCTTACACGTTGCCTATAGCCCTAAGGTCACGGAGTGGCAACTCAGTTACGACGGTCGTGCAAATGAGCCACTGCATTTACCTATGAAGTTCCCTATGCTCTTGGCAATGGGCGTTGAGGGTATTGCGGTTGGTTTGAGCACGAAGATTTTACCGCATAATTTCCTTGAATTGATTGATGCCTCCATTAAAGAATTGGAAGGCAAGCCGTTTAAGATATTTCCAGACTTCCCAACCGGTGGAACAGCGGATTTTTCCAATTATAACAATGGCGAGCGCGGCTCGCGCGTTCGGGTTCGTGCGAAAATTTCGCAATTGGATAAGAATACCTTGGTCATTACTGAAATTCCTTTTACCACTAACACACAGAGTCTGATTGATAGTGTTTTAAAGGCAAATGATAAGGGTAAAATTAAAATCAAAAAAATCGAGGACAACACTGCTGAGCATGTGGAAATCCTTATTCATCTGCCTGGAGGGATTAGTCCAGATAAAACGATTGATGCCCTGTATGCATTTACCAATTGTGAGGTAAGCATCGCACCGTTGGCGTGTTCTATTCATGAAGACACACCACTTTTTATAGGAGTTAAGGATGTTTTGAAGCGCAGTACAGAAGCGACAAAAGGTGTCTTGAAAGCGGAGCTCGAAATTCGTCTATCAGAACTTCGTGAGCAATGGCATTTTTCCTCATTGGAGCGCGTTTTTATAGAAAAGAAAATTTACCGCGACATAGAAGAAGCGGAAACTTGGGAGCAAGTGATTGCCTTTATTGCAAAAGGTTTAGAGCCCCACATCGGTCACCTCATGCGTGAAGTTACAGAGGACGATATCGTGCGATTAACAGAGATAAAGATTAAGCGTATCTCAAAATTTGACAGCGATAAGGCCAACGATAAAATCCTAGATTTAGAAGGGAAAATATCTGGGGTGCAGCATGATTTGGCACATTTGGTAGATTACGCGATTAACTACTTCAAAGAGTTAAAGGAAAAATTTGGAAAAGGTCGAGGGCGTAAGACTGAGATTGCTACGTTTGACAGTGTCGAAGCGTCCAAAGTGGTTATCCGTAATCAAAAACTTTACGTGAATCGTGAAGAAGGGTTTGTCGGATATGGTATGAAGCGTGACGAATACGTTTGTGACTGTTCTGATATTGATGATGTTATTGTTTTCCGAGCGGATGGTAAATACAGTGTCAGTAAGGTGAAGGATAAAGCGTTCTTCGGAAAAGACATTATCCATGTTGCAATATGGAAAAAAGGCGATGACCGTACAGTGTACAATGCCATTTACCAAGAAGGGCTTTCAAAGGTGAGCTATGTGAAACGTTTTGCTGTGCAAAGTATTACTCGGGATAGAGAGTACGATGTGACCACGGGTAGTAAAGGATCTAAGATTACTTATTTTACATCCAATCCAAATGGCGAAGCAGAGAAAGTATTGGTGCTGTTACGTCAATTAGCAAAACTTAAGAAACTTAAAATTGACCTTAATTTCGCCGACATCGCTGTTAAAGGTCGAGGATCAAAAGGTAATATCGTTACAAAATTCCCTGTTAAACGTATCGAGCTCAAGGAAAAAGGTGAGAGTACATTGGAGGCGAGAAAAATCTGGTTTGACCCAACAGTACAGCGCTTGAATAGCGACCAGCGGGGACGATTGGTTGGAAGTTTCAAAGGTGAAGACAGGCTTTTGATTGCTACTAGAAATGGAAAACTTCGTGTAGTTATTCCTGAATTGATCTTGCACTTTGATTCAGATATGATCTATCTAGAAAAGCTGGAGGAAGAGAAGCCTTTAAGTGCAGTATACTTTGACGGCGAAAAATCGCGTTATTTCGTCAAGCGATTTCTTTGGGATGGTGGAGATAAAGAAGAGAATATAATCACTGCACATTCTAAGAGTGAATTGAACTTTCTCTCTAATGATGCTTTGCCAAGAATTCAAATGGTCTATCGCAAAAGCAAAGGCGAGGCTCGTGAGCCAGAAGAAGTAGATTTGGTCGAATTTATCTTGGTGAAAGGTGTCAAAGCGAAAGGGAACCAACTAACTTCGGAATCACTGAATAAAATTGAACCGCTTCAATCCTTACCAGAGCCTACGTCAGAGCCCATTACGGAGAATACTTTGGAAGAGAAGGTGCAGGTCACGGATAGTCCATTAGAAGTTACTACGAATCTAAACGAAGCCGAACCCGAGGACACCGCTGAATCAATGCAGGAAGCACTCCCTGAACCAAAAGAAGACGAAAAAGGTTCTTATGGTGCGGACGATGAAGCTCCTCAAATAACTTTAGATTTTTAATATGCGCCCCACGCACTTAGCCTTACTTCTCTTTCTGTCATTCGGATTATCGGCACAGACCAGCCTTAATATTTCACTAAAGAGTCAGACGACTTATCTCAATGATATGAACGATATCTGGGGATATACTTCTGCTTCAGGGCGAGAATTTGCTCTCGGCGGTACCACCGCTGGTGTCAGTATAGTAGAAATTTCAGACCCGACAAGTCCTACAAAAAAGCAATTTATTCAAGGGCCTTATAGCATTTGGCGCGATTTGAAAACCTGGGATCATTACGCCTACGTGACGCATGATAATACCTTTGCCTGGAATACAATACCGGATCACGGCTTACTTATTATAGATTTAGATAGTATTGATAATGCGACCCCTACCTATAAGACGATGAACCCCGTTATCCAGACGCCCTTAGGCAGTATGGACACTTTACAGACGGCTCATAATTTATACATTGATGAAAACGGTTACGCCTATTTATTCGGAGCAAATGTCGGCAACGGTGGAGCGCTTATTTTCGACGTTGCGACGGATCCTTGGAATCCTACCTACGTAGGTATGTATGACGATTACTACTTTCATGACGGCATGGTTCGAGGCGATACTATTTGGGGTTCAGCGGTTTATCAAGGGAAATTTGTAGTAGTAGATGCCTCCTTAAAAGATAGTACAGTGGTCCTGGCCACACACGGTACTCCCAACGCGTTCACTCATAACACTTGGATCAGCGACGATAATTCTGTTTTGTTTACCACTGATGAAATAGGTGACGCTTTTTTAACAGCCTATGATGTGAGCGATTTAACGAATATCACAGAATTAGACCGTATTCAGGCCTCTTTAGGGACAAGCGTAATTCCACACAATGCGCATGTTAATGGCCAATGGGTAGTGACTTCTTATTACACTGCAGGCGTTCAAATCGTGGATGCCAAATACCCAGAATTACTTGTGGAAGTTGGTTTCTATGATACTTCTCCTTCCTTCTCTGGTAATGGTTTCTACGGAAATTGGGGAGCTTATCCGTATTTTGAATCGGATGCTATTATTTGTTCAGATATCGAAGAGGGGTTATTTGTACTTGAACCTACCTATGTGGAAGCATCGCGCGTCCACGTGGTCGTCTATGATAGTATTACACGAGCGCCTTTGAGTAATTCTGATATAGTCTTTGATATCGCCACCGATACATTGCAAAGCAGTATTGATGGATTGGCAAATGCGGGTACACATCTGGATGTATTAGATTCTATAGGTGTAAAACTGGCGGGATTCGTTCCTCATAAATCAGCCTACCAGTGGCAAGCAGGTATTTTTGATACACTAAAAGTGGCGCTACTTAATGTCAACAATGTCGGTATGCAAGATGCTGCTCATGCTGCGATAGTGCTTCAGCCAAATCCCAACAGCGGAACATTTCAATTAACCGGAGTTGAAAATGGCAGGTACCAACTTATGGATGCTAGCGGTAGGAGACTTGAAGAAGGACTGCTGTCAAAGGATTGGATTACATTGAAAAACAAGTATGCACACGGTACGTATTACCTCCGCGTGCAATGGGGATCCCAAGCGAAAACATTCCCGGTAATGCTTCTGCCTTAAATCGAAAGCATTAGAAATTTGTGGTAAATCCTTTGGTCTTGTAGAATTCTTCAATGATTCCGACCACTTCGTCCTCTGTGTTGGCGATTTGGATAAGATCTGTATCGTTGGGACTGATTTTACCTGTGGTTTTGAGCGTGTTTTCAATCCACTGCTTCAATCCTTCCCAAAAATCACCACCAAAAAGAATAATAGGAAACTGATCGATTTTTTTCGTTTGGACCAACGTAATTGCTTCGAAGAGTTCATCCAGAGTTCCAAACCCCCCCGGCATAACCACAAAGGCTTGGCTATACTTTACGAACATGACTTTCCTGGCGAAGAAATAGTCAAAGTCTAAATTTTTATCATGATCGATGAATGGATTGCTGTTTTGTTCAAAAGGTAAATCTATGTTTAGCCCTACACTGGGGCCTTTACCTAGTTGTGCGCCTTTATTGGCCGCTTCCATAATTCCAGGACCACCACCAGTGATAATTCCAAAGCCTTTACTTGTAAGCTGGCGTGCAATTTCAGTAGCCGCATCTAAATAGCGCTGTTCAGTGGTGTTTCGAGCTGAGCCGAAAATGCTTACACAAGGTCCGATTCGACTTAGACTTTCGTAGCCGTGCACGAATTCCGACATTATTTTGAATAATGCCCAACTGTCTTCAGATTTTATTTCGGTCCAGGTTTTTCTTGAATGAATTTTCATAGGTATAGTAGTTTCTTACCTATAAGATACGCAAAAAGTACTGATGGATTATTTTAATTCACCGGCTAAAAATTGGCCCGTAATACTTTCGCTAATCTGTATAACCTCCTCTGGAGTCCCTTCTGCAACGATTCTACCACCGCCAGATCCACCTTCTGGACCCAAGTCGATAATATGATCTGCTTGCTTAATGACATCCATGTTATGCTCGATGATAATCACCGTATTCCCATGATCTACTAGTCTTTGTATTACTTCGAGCAGCACCTTAACATCTTCGAAATGCAATCCAGTAGTAGGCTCATCTAAGATGTACATGGTATTGCCGGTGTCTTTCTTACTGAGCTCGGTGGCCAATTTTACACGCTGTGCTTCACCGCCACTTAACGTTGTAGATGGCTGCCCCAGTCGTATATAGCCTAAACCTACATCCTGCAGGGTTCGTAACTTCTGATTGATTTTAGGGACATGTTCGAAGAACGGTAACGCATCTTCAATACTTAAGTCGAGTACATCCGAAATACTTTTTCCCTTGTAGCGAATTTCTAATGTTTCGCGATTGAATCGTTTGCCTTGACAAGTTTCACAATGTACATACACATCGGGTAAGAAGTTCATTTCAATCACACGCAAACCTCCACCTTGGCAGGTTTCGCAGCGGCCGCCTTTTACATTGAAGGAGAAACGTCCTGGCTTGTACCCGCGCACTTTACTTTCTGGTAATCCCGCGAAAAGCTGACGGATTTCTGACCACACCCCGGTATAAGTTGCAGGGTTTGAACGCGGTGTTCGACCGATGGGACTTTGGTCTATATCTATAATCTTATCGATTTTCTCAAATCCTTCAATCGTCCTATACGGTTGCGGTTTCCCAACCGCACGGAAAATCATATGATTTAAAATAGGATAGAGGGTACCGTTGATTAAAGTGGACTTCCCACTACCACTAACGCCTGTTACACAGGTTAAAACGCCCAACGGTATTTTTAAATCAACATTTTGAAGGTTATTACCTGTTGCACCATAAAGGCCAATCCAACCTTTAGGTTCGCGACGAATCTCAGGTACCACGATCCCAAGTTGTCCATTTAGATACTGCGCCGTAATGCTATTACTACTGAGAATATCTGTTAGATTTCCTTGGGCTACAATTGCTCCTCCGTGCACACCTGCACGTGGACCTATGTCCAGAATATGATCGGCGGTTTCGATCATTTCTTTGTCATGTTCCACGACTAAAACACTATTGCCGATGTCCCTTAATCGTTGCAAGGAATCTATCAGTCGCGCATTATCGCGTTGGTGTAAACCAATAGAGGGTTCATCTAAAATGTAGAGCACATTAACTAATTGAGATCCGATCTGTGTAGCCAATCGTATCCTTTGAGCCTCACCACCGCTTAGGCTCCGTGCACTGCGATTTAGGTTCAAATATCCCAACCCAACATTCAATAGGAATGAACTGCGCGAACGCAATTCTTTCACAATTTCCTCAGCGATCTGCCATTCTTTTGAACCCAATTTTTGCGCTAAGGAATCGATCCATTGGTCGAAATGAATTAAACTTTGTGTACTTACTTCCGAAATACTCTGACCCGCTACCTTGAAGTGAAGACTTTCCTTTTTTAAACGCGCTCCATGACACTTAGTACAGGTAACATTTTCCATGTATTCGTCTGCCCAGCGCTGTATGCTTCTGCTTTTCGCATCTTTACCCTGAGCCTCGATGAAGTTTATGATACCTTCAAAATTCAATTTATACTCTTTAGTAACACCTATAGCCTTGTGCTCAATGGTCATCACTTCATTGCTACCGTTGAGAATGATCTCTAATGCCGCTTCTGGAATATCTTCAACCGCGGTATCCATGGTGAAGTTGTGTTTCAGCCCTATAATTTCGAGTTGATTGAACATCCAATTTTTCTTGTATTCTCCGACCGGTGCTATTCCGCCTTTTCTGATGGTTAGCTTGGGATCCGGAAACAACTTTCGTTGGTTCACCTGTTTCGTAGTTCCCAGTCCGTCACACTTGGGGCACGCACCCTTTGGACTGTTGAATGAAAAAGTATTAGGTTCTGGCTCTTGGTAAGCAATACCGCTCGTCGGACACATAAGATGTCTTGAGAAATACGCCAATTCATCGCGCTCTAAATCCAACACTGCAATGGTCCCGCTACCATGGCTCATAGCAGTTTCGACGCTTTGTGCAATCCGCGCTTCTGCAGTCGCCGCCACAATAATACGATCTACCACGATTTCAATATCATGCGTCTTGTACCGATCTAGACGGTACCCGCTACTCACCTCGACCACTTTACCATCGACGCGAGCCCGAATAAAGCCCATACGCGTAATCTGCTCAAACAACTCCCTGTAATGGCCTTTTCGTGAGCGAACAACTGGTGCTAAAACAGCGATTTTACGACCGACATACCGCTCTGCGATCAATTCCACGATCTGGGCATCAGAATAGGAAATCATCTTCTCGCCGGTATTGTAGCTGTATGCTGTTGACGCACGGGCAAACAATAAGCGAAGGAAATCACTCAGTTCTGTTACAGTTCCTACCGTAGATCTAGGGTTACGGGAAGTAGTTTTTTGCTCAATTGAAATTACGGGTGAGAGCCCTTCAATCTTATCTACCTCCGGTCGCTCCATGCTCCCTAAGAATTGCCGCGCATAGGCACTAAAAGTCTCCATGTAACGGCGCTGGCCTTCCGCATAAATCGTATTAAAGGCTAATGAGCTTTTTCCAGATCCACTAAGACCAGTTATGACTACCAGTTTATTTCTGGGAATAACAACATCTACGTTGCGCAGATTATGCGCTCTTGCGCCAAAGACTTCTATGTTTTCGCTCATTTAGAAGGAACCCAAATATGGTATGCTTTGTTTGTGGAATTGGATAATTGCTGGGTTTGAATCCATGGATTGTAAATTCTGAGCGTATTGTAGGTTATCCCTTGGGCTTTTGCCCAACTGATCCAGTCTGTAACCGCTGTATTAACGGAAATGGTATCCATTTTAGGAAAGGAGTATCCCTGATCCTGATGATAGACATAGCCGAATTCTTCAAGATTTTCATGAATGTGCTTTACCGCGGCAATGCGGTACACATAACGCGCAGTTTCTGAATTCAAAAGCAAGTCATAATAACTTTCAACTCCCTGCTCTGCCAAACGTCGTGCTGTACCTGCCATCCCCATGTTATAGGATGCTGCTGCTAAAGTCCAATTCCCAAAACGCCCGTAAGCTTCATTCAAATAATCACAGGCTACCTGTGTGGATTTTTCAATATGGTACCGTTCATCAATCTCGTTATTGATTTCAAGGCCATTTTCACGACCCGTACTCTTCATAATTTGCCAATAACCTGCCGCACCCGCTGGACTTACAATATTTTGAAGTCCACTTTCAATTAAGGCGAGGTATTTAAAGTCATTGGGTATGCCATTTTTTGAAAGAATAGGCTCTATGGTGGGAAAGTATTTAGAACTGCGTTTTAGCATTAACAGATTGTTGCTCTGCCAATAGGTATTCACAAGAATTTCGCGGTCCAATTTTTCTTTGACCTCCATCACGTTCAAGGGTAACGATTCACCAGCAAAATCTAGCCGTTCAGGAATTACAAAGGGTTTTACCGTGCTGGGTCGAACTTCGATGGGATGCGGGGCCTCATTTGATTGAGCGCTTCTCAATCCGACATAGACAAGCGCAATACCCAATGCCCCAATGAGAATAGTTTTATTTTTCATAGGTAAATGGGGAATTGAAGGCCGTGAAGGTATTTCCTACCTGATCTTTAGCACTTAGAATAGGCGTATCAATCTTCCAGTCAATACCAAGCGATTCGTCATTCCATAAAACGCTCCCTTCGTGTTCTGGACTGTATGTGTCGGTGCATTTATACAAAAATACGGTGCTGTCTTCTAGGGTGGCGAAGCCGTGTGCGAAGCCAGGTGGGATCCAAAGCATACGTTTGTTATCACCGCTAAGTTCAACTCCATAATGCTCGCCATAAGTAGGCGAACCCTTGCGAATATCGACAGCAACGTCCCAAACCTTACCGCGCTGTACACGGACCAATTTACCTTGCGCTTTCGGTGGTGCTTGGAAATGAAGTCCTCGTACAACTCCACGGTCAGACAAACTTTCATTGTCTTGCACAAATTCTCCTGTAATGCCCTGATCGGCAAATACTTCGCGATTGTAACTTTCAAAGAAATAGCCACGACTGTCCCCAAAGACCCGCGGTTCGATAAGCAGCAACCCTGCTAATGGTGTCTCAATGATTTGCATACCCCAAAAATAGCAGGATAAGCTTACGAAAGCATCGGGTCGACCTTTTCTTTCAAAAGAATTGATATTTCCTTTGAATGCGTTAAAAAACTTAAATGCGTTGCATGGCTCAATGTCCAGCTGCGGCCTGAAGCTTGTGCTTCAGGGAAAACCACATCCCAGTCGCTTGTTACACTATCTACTGGGCAAAGAGGAGCGGGTCGATCCCAGTGCAATACCGCTTTGAGTACCCAACGGTAATAGTCACACGGAAATTGCTCCATCATTTCTAATACTCCTTCAAAATGAGCGGAGGGTCGACTGTTCAGTCGAGCCATAAAGAAAATGAACCTCCGAACACTACCTTCGGGGGCCCAGCTGAGCACTCCTGTAGCAGCAATACGCCTAAATAATGGTCGTAGAGGCGTTTTGTAGTGCATTGAATTGAGTAAAACCACTCGTTGCACCTGATGACGGCTTGCCCAATCCTGCGCAACAATACCTCCAAAGCTGTATCCAAAAAGCAAATCGTGCTCTTGAATGTCATGCGGGGCCATTAAGCGATCAGAATAAGAAGATATCGACTCGCCTTGTTCGGGGAGAATCCATTCTAAATACGTTGCAGACCATGGGAACTCGAGATTTCGAAAAATCCTTGAATCGGCACCTACTCCCGGTAATACCCATACTCTAGCTTCACGCATTGCCCATGTTTTTACGAACTACTCTTAAAACGCTTGGGTAGAGTCTTTTGTTCGCCGCGACGATACTTTTTGATGCAACTGCCTCTGGGCCGCCTCTAAAGTCTGAAATTATCCCCCCGGCTTCTCTAACTAGAACAATTCCAGCGGCGACGTCCCATGGGCTTAAGCCATATTCAAAATACCCATCAAACCGACCGCATGCTGTGTAGGCAAGGTCAACGGCCGCCGTACCTATACGTCGTAATCCTCTGGTAGATTCATAAAAAGTAGCAAGTGTTTTCTGGAAGCCGTCCATATGCTCAAAGTCGTAATATGGAAATCCAGTAGCTAAAAGGCTGTTTTCAAGCGTATCTGTTTCCGTTACCTGGATAGATTGGCCATTTAATCTTGCACCGCCACCTGAATATGCTGAGAAACATTCATCCATTCCGACTTCATAGACGACCCCTACAACCAGCTCATCTTTGTGCTTTAAAGCTATTGATACGCTGTAGATGGGCAGGCCGTGAACGAAGTTTGTGGTTCCATCGAGCGGATCAATGATCCAAACCCATTCTTTTTCTGTGTCCTGCTTAGTGGTTTCTTCTTCAGTTAAAAAACCCGCTTGAGGAAGTAATTCTGAAAGTCGATCGACTAGTAATCGCTCTGCGTTTTCATCAACATCGCTGACTAAAGCATTGAGACTTTTTAAACTAACACGCTCTTGCGAGAAGGTAGATTGCTGTATTCTAAGGAAGGCGCCGGCCTCCTTTGCAATAGCTTCAACGGCGCTGGTAATGGAGGGGAGGTTCATTCGCTATTTTCGAAGGGCTGCG
>JAQWJX010000007.1:0-12945 GCA_029248145.1 Schleiferiaceae bacterium
CAAGGTCAAATAAAAAAGGCGCCCATTGGGCGCCTTTTTTATGGAATTACATCCAATTATTTTTCGGTTCCCGCTCCGGCAGGCTTGCTACAGCAGCTTTTATTCTCGCCAGCAGCGGCAGTTTGCTTAGGCTTGTCTGCACATGATGCACTCGCCGTAGTTTTTTCTGAGCAACAGGATTTCTTTGCTACCATGGCCGTTTCTTTGTTGTCTGCACAAGCCTTGTCGTCGCCGGCTTTCTCCGAACAGCAAGATTTTTTCTCGGTCTTTGCCATGGCACCGTGATCGCATTGCTCTGTACAAACGTGCTTAGATTCAGTGTTTTGGGGCTTTTCTTGTGCAAAGGCAACTACTGAAAACAGCGCTAACACTGCGGTGAATAGGGTTTTTTTCATCTTTTTTAAATTTTGTTGATGGAAGTTAATGAATTCCCGCGTTTTACGCCTTGTTTGCTCAGTTAAGTTCTTATTTTTGCGAGGAAACCAAAAGAAAGAAAATGAAAAAGGTATTTGTATTGGCTTTGGCAGCCGCTTTGTCTTTGACAAGCTGTGTGAGCAAGCAAAAATACGTTGAGCTAGAGACGTTACAGAACACTACAGCTGACAAATTGAGCAATGCTAAAATGGAATTGGCTGGAGCACTTGCCGCTAAGGAAGCTCAGGCGCAGCAGTTGGCCGAACTAAAGGCAGATAAAAACAGCTTAGCAAAACAAGTAGGCGATCTTACTGCAATGAGTGCTACAAACGCTCAGAACATGGAGAAAACGCTTGAGAGCATCAACGAGAAGGAAACCTCTATCACACGTCTTCAAGATGCGATGAATCGTAAAGACAGTGTTACGTTTGCCCTAGTTACTTCACTGAAAGGCGCTTTAGGCGATATGAACGATGATGATGTTCAAATCAGTGTTGAGAAAGGCGTCGTATACGTTAACTTAAGTGATAAGTTGATGTTCCGTCCAGGTTCAGATTACGTAAGTAAAGATGCGAAGAACGTTCTGGGTAAGGTTGCTAAAATTATGAACGCTAAGCCAGGCTTAGAGATTTTAGTAGAAGGTCACACAGATACTGATCCAATAGCTACTGAATGTGTAAAGGATAACTGGGAACTTTCTGTTCGTCGTGCAACAAACATTGTTCGCGTACTACAATCAGAACACGGTATTGCTGCAGAGCGTATGACTGCTGCGGGTCGTGGTGAGTACATTCCGGTTGCCTCGAACGATACACGCGAGGGTCGCGCTGCGAACCGTCGTACTCGTATCGTAGTCCTTCCAAAGTTGGATGAATTCAATAAGATGATCGAAGAAGGTTTGAAATAAACCAGATTTATACTTATAAAAGCCCGTTGCTTTCGCAACGGGCTTTTTTTATAGGTTTATGTAAAATGTAAATACTATGAATTATTTTATGATGGGAGGACCATTATTTATGTCTTTCCTTACACTTCTTCTGATCGGTGTAATATACGCTGCCCTTCAACGAAAGGCTATACTTAAGGAGTTTGGCTTGGCTGCATTAGCATTTGGATTTCTAGGGCAACTCATTGGACTTTTAGGGGCATTTGAAGCAATAGAAGCCGCGGGAGGTGTGAGTCAATCGATATTAGCCGGTGGACTAAAGGTCAGCAGTATAACCTCGATCTACGGGTTACTGATTTATTGTATTTCGTTGATTATTCGAATCTTTTCTGGGTGGAATAACTAGAGTGCATAAAAAAGGCGGCCTTTCGGGCCGCCTTTTTTATATGAATGCTGTTGTTTTTAAGGACACTCCACGCGCAATACTTTGAGGTACGCACCGGCACCTGAAGTTATAGAATCTTCGATACCAGCATCCAAACAAGTGTCTTCAACGGTCATTGCGGAGCTGTTTAGTTGGTATTCGAATCCATCCCAAGTGTAATCATCTTCATAAAGATCGCAATCGCAAAAGGCATTGCCGCATGATGCGAGCATAAGACCCAAACCGGCCAGGAGTAGTAATTTTTTCATTGTGGTTTTGTGTTCTGTTGGTCTAAATTTAGCTAAAAATTCACGCTTTCCTAATTCAGGCCATTTATTCTACCTTACTGTTCGGAGCATAAGGAAGTTCACTGCGTTCTGCAACACGGTCTACTACATCCGTTATGTACACCTTATCGAACGATTGCCCTGCCTCCACACCGAAGCCCATCATAAGAAAAGGAACATGGGTGTCGTAGGTATAACCGGTTCCATGAGTGGAGCCGTAAGGACCATAGAATATAGCGTTCGGTTGCAGTTGGAAAATGAGATCACCTCCAAAACGACTTTGGTAGCCCTCATGCAGTTTTAAGGCAAGTTCCTCTCCTCCGGGGCGGCGAATTTCATCTGCTGTGTATACGTGAATAAATGGATCCATCTGCTCGGCGATTTTCGCGATCTCTGCTGTGAAGGGTTTTGCCCATTCATTTAGATAAATATGATGGTTGATGATTTTCGATACCGCATTCTCTAGATTGACCTGCACGTCCAATTCATTTACGATGCGGTCATTGAGCTGTGCTACCACATCTGCATTTGCGTAATTACGGACACTATAGCCACCATCTGCAAGATGATTTGGGTTTTCGCTCGCTCCATGATCGGCTGTGAGGTAGATGATATAATCCCCTTTGCCCACTTTTTTATTTAGAGTACGAATGAGTTGACCTAACTGGGCATCCAGTTTTAAATACATATCGTGTACTTCACGCGATCGAACCCCCCATGTATGGCCTGCGTAATCTGGAGAAGAGAAACTCACACCTAAAAAGTCCGTGAATTCATCCTGACCTAAATCCTCTTCATCAAGAAGTAGTTCCGCCATGTCTAAAACCAATGCATTACCAACAGGCGTGTTTTTTAACATGCTCAGCCCTTTTAATTGGACCATCGCCTCCAGATTGTAGGGGAAACTCGAGCTGCCCTCGTTGTATTTAGGCTCGAAAGGATTTTCATCTTCCAGGCTATTTGTGTATTTCCGGGAAGCCATTTCTAATTTCCACCCTTTTTTCATCAAGAGCATCGCCTTTTCCTTTCTATTGTACTTTTCTACATAACCGGGTAGCGCATCGCTGTAATAACTGCTAGAAACGAAATGCATACCACCATCGAGCCAATATGCTCCATCTGCAAAGTGACCGGCAGGAAATATGGCTCCGCGATCTTTAACGCTTACACCGAAGCTTTTTCCTTGTTTATTGGTATGCAGCTTGATTCCATCGCTAAAGGTTAAGGCACGGAGATTTTTTGGGGACCGTCTACTGCTTTTTTCAACAGTTCCAACGGGGGTCACTGTGGTATCTTCCGCGCAATACATTTCGTAATTACTCCTACCGTCGAGCCAATCATTTGCAACAATGCCATGATACTTGGGCGTAGTTCCTGTCGAAATACTCGCATGTCCTGGACCGGTATAGGTTGGAACATAATTATAATGCGTATTGGCATAGCTGAAGCCGCTATCGAGCAACATTCGAAACCCGCCGTCTCGGGCAAATTGATCATTGAAACGAATAAGGTATTCCGCGCGCATTTGATCTACTACGACCTGCACAACTAATTTAGGTTGTGCCCAAAGACCACCATATACACTGCTAATTAGGATTATCCCAATTGCTCTTCTAAAGCTTCTTTTTTGATATTGCATGCTTCCCATTCTTCCATTTTGGCTGAAAGTGCAGCCTTCTTTTGTTCGTATTTAGGATAAAAGTCTTGATTTGCCATCAATTCTTTACAAGCGATGGGATCGGCCAGTTGTTCGTCCCAAACCCTTATGGCTTCTTCTAACTCTTCAACAGCTTGTTCTATAGCTTCTAAGTTACGCGTTTCACTGCGCAATTCCTTTTCAAATTTCTTCCGATCATTGTACGAAAGTCCATTATCGTCTGGTGCGTTTTTTTTCGCTTTCTGTTTCTTGGCTTTGGCCGATTTTGCCTCGACTTCGCGCATCGTTTCCATTTTGCGGTATTCCAGATAATATTCGATTCCACCGAGCAGTGTTTTTACTTTGTGGTCCCGGAATTCTATCGTTTTAGTTACCAGACCTTCTAAAAACTCACGATCGTGACTCACTACCAGCAATGTGCCGTCAAAACTTAGTAAACTGTTTTTTAAAACATCTTTACTGTTCATGTCTAAGTGGTTGGTAGGTTCATCCATTACCAAAAAGTTAATAGGCTTGAGTAGTAGCTTACAAAGCGCTAATCTACCGCGTTCACCTCCACTGAGTACCTTTACTTTTTTCTCAACGTCCTCTCCACGAAACATAAACGACCCTAGCATGCTGCGGGCATGCTTGCGCATTTCTTCGGGCGAGGCATCTTCAATAGTTTGCAGGGCAGTTTTATTGCCGTCAAGCTCGTCTGCCTGATCCTGAGCGAAATAACCGACCAATACATTATGACCCAATTCTAAAGTGCCCTCAGAAGATATCTCTTTCAATAAAGCCTTCACCAGGGTACTCTTACCTTGACCGTTCTGCCCGACAAAGGCCACGCGATCGCCGCGTTCTATTTCTAGGTCGACTCCTTTTAATACCAATTTGTCGTCATAGCTTTTACCAACGCCTTCCGCCTTAGCTACGACCTTACCACTTCGCGGCGCAGGTAGAAATCTGAAATGCATTGCGGAAGAATCTTCTTGATCCACCTCAATACGTTCCATACGGTCCAATTTTTTAATCAAACTTTGCGCAAAAGAGGCCTTACTGGCCTTAGCTCTGAATCGTTCAATCAATTCTTCGGTTTGTTTAATCTCTCGCTCTTGGTTCTTCGCGGTTGCTAATTGTTTCTCGCGCAAATCCGCGCGTAGCGTCAAATAACGCGTATAAGGGGCATTGAAATCATAGATTTTCCCCATCATTACTTCAATGGTACGGTTCGTGACATGATCCAGGAACGTTCTATCATGACTCACCACAAGCAGCGTCTGATTACTCTCACTAAGATGCTGCTCAAGCCACATGATGCTCTCGATGTCTAAGTGGTTTGTGGGTTCATCAAGCAACAATAAATCGGGCTTTTGGAGTAGTAAACGGGCCAATTCCGCGCGCATACGCCATCCACCTGAAAAAGTGTGTAGCGGATTTTCAAAAACCTCCGGCTCAAAGCCTAGCCCTTTCAAAACCAACTCAATATCGGCATCTAAGCTATCGCCGCCTAGTAAACCAAAGCGCTCACTAAGCTCACTTAATTCGTCGATCAATGCGCTGTACGAATCGCTTTCATAATCGGTACGAACTTCGAAGGCTGTATTGATCTCCTCAATTCGAATATTGATTCGAGTAATTTCGTCAAATGCACTGCGGGCGATGTCCATGATACTTTTGTCCATGTCCATCTTTAAATCTTGACGTAAGAACCCTATCCGAGTTTCTTTTGCTTTACTTATCGCCCCACCATCGAGCGAATAATCGCCCGCGATGAGTTTGAGTAAGGTCGATTTTCCGGCGCCATTGCGTCCCACTAGACCGATACGGTCTCCTGGATTAATTTGAAAACTAACTTCATCGAAAATGGCACGGCCACCGAAAAATAGGGATGCTTTGTTAACTGCTAAAATCATTGTGACAAAAGTATCAAATGACCACACGACAACACCTAATTTTGTCCTGCATTTCAGAATAAATCCAAATGTTAAAAGGAACCAAACTCTACGCAATTACCCAATCTAAGTGTCCGCACTGCATGGAAGGGGATATTTACCCTCATAAGAACCCATATAACCTGAAACGCTTTTCTGAAATCAACGAACGCTGCTGCGCTTGTAATCAAAATTTCGAGCCGGAACCTAACTTCTATTATGGAGCTATGTACGTCAGTTACGGGTACACTGTAGCCTTATTCGTCGCAGTATATGTCATATTTGGTATTTGGATGGACTGGAGTATGTGGCCCACCATTACGGCTTTGGGTGTCATCCTGATACTTCTTGGACCTTTACTTTTTAGAATTGCTCGTACTACCTGGCTTTCATTATTTGTTCATTATGATCAAGCGGCAATAGAAAATTGGGACAAGACCAAGAAGGAAGGTAAATAAAGCGGGAGATAGCTTCTGTTAAGTTCAGCGGTCCCTCTGGAAGTTGCTTACTACTTTATCATTCGCTGCGGTTCACACTCTTCGAGCAAAGGTGTACCGTACATGAAATGTTCTACGAGGTTCTCGGCCAAATAGGGTGTCATTAAAATGGCTCGACTCCCCATCCCATTAAAAACCCAAACGTTTTTCTCTTTTGGATGCGGCCCAATCAGCGGTTTACGGTCCTTGACTGCGGGTCGTACTCCGGCCTTGTGCGTATGGGTTTCAAAAGATCCATCCCAGACCTTCTGAACATGTTCCTCTAGTTCAGATCGTTTTATAAGGCTAGGTCCATCACGGAACCCTTCCCACTCATAGGTGGCACCGACAAGCGCTTTATGGTTCCCTTCACCGATCATAAAGTGACCTTGATGAATACACTCCTTACCTAAATCATGTTCCAATTTAACGGTGATGACTTCCCCTTTGACGGGCGCAAAGCCAGTAACCTCCAATTTACTTTCACCTAAAGCAGACTGTGCGCCTTCACAGGAGATAACTGCATGTGCACCAAGCGAACCGTATTTAACACCATCACCGTGCGATTCTAGTTGGTTCCAGTTAAACTTCGCTTCAGTGAAATTACCACTAGCCTCCAAATTCCCTCTAACGGCCGCTAGCATTGTATTGACTTTAACTCGTCCGGTCTGTTTCATCAAACCAGAGCCGTGCTCGGCAATGATGTGTTCTGGAACATTCGAAATATCTTCTTCTAAGTAAGGGGAGAAGGAGGGGTGATCGGACTGCGCTATCCACTGATTTTGTTCACCAGCACTATGGAATACTCTTCGAATAGGTAGCGGCTGATAAAATGTATTACCGGTCCATTTTTCCATCGCTGGATACACTCGTTGAAGTGTCTCGATCATTTCGTCCGCCTTCCAAACTTTTTTCATACGTTTTAAAACGACGGGGTTCCATAGCCCTGATGCGACTACCGAACTGTGATTCTCCAGGGGTAAGTCAAACATATGCACGCTCGCGCCATACTTCATTAAAGTATAACTTAATACGGAGCCTGATATACCTCCACCAACAACGATATAATCTACGTACTTCATAAAAGCAAAACTCCCGCTACAAGGTAGCAGGAGTTTTTGTGTTTTGCTCGTAATTAGATTCGATTAGAAAGTCCACATGTCGTGTTCTTTGTTTCTCAAATCCTCTTTAATGGCTGCAGCCTCAAGTAACTGATTCATAGCACTGTTACGCTTGTAATCTGCAATGGTACGGTCATAGACATTGTCCATTTTAGTAATTACAGCATTGAACTTACGCAAGTGCATAATCTGATCAAAAGTCAGGCGCTGATTATTGTTTTTTTCATTGTATGCTACAGCAGTTGCCATGGCATAACGTGCATCTGGGAACCAGATCCAGAATGGATTGTAAGTTAATGATTGGTTTCGCGGATCGCGAACTTCTGGAGCAATACCGATGATTCTATTCTTCAGCTCACCACGTTGCTTATCAAAATACCAGTCACTTTTTAAATGGTATGCTACAACAGCATTAGCCTTTATTGAAATGGTATCTATCGCCAATGGTGGACCAAAAGGATCCTCAGGATTTGGAATAGTATCATACGATTCTATCTTTTGACGAACTTCCGCTACCGTCATTGGTAATTCGAAACGGTCGTCAAGGAAAATTTCCGTAATGGTATTTTCAGTAATGATTCCATCAACCAATACATCCCACAATGCTTTACGATCTGGCATTGGCTTGATCGGATAGTATAATGAAAGATTGATTTTTTCACGCAAGTCAATACGCTCCCAATGACGCTCAGACCACAACATATCGTCTTGACGAAGATATGGGTAAGGTACTACGCGATTGTTGCGATAGTGTTTACTTAATTCAGGAACGATACCATCGTCAGATGGGTCTAAAACCTGTGCTTGCGCAGTATTCCCTAGGGCCAAGCCCAAGAAAACAACAGTCAATAAAAGCGATTTAACTCGTAACATATTAGTTCAAATCAATAGTAATAGGCGCAACCTTTGGTTTAATACCTTTCGCGGTAGTCGCCTTGATGTTTCTAATAATAACAGGTGTACCGGGTTTAGCTTTATCTAAAGCTGCTTTAGCATTAGATGAGAGCGAATTCCCTTTACAATCGATTGGTGCGAAAGGAGGTACAATAATTTGGAATGCAGTGACACGTAAAGGTAGTTCAAAATCAAAGTTTTGGAACTTAGCATCCACCTTAGCTTTCTTCAAGAGACCTGCGGACATAAGACCTTCAGTTTTCCCGAAAACTTCTCCAGAAGCACCAGGTAGCTGCTTAACACGGAACACCTTCGATCCCATATTTTTTGTATTGTCACCGTCTTTGACACTAACGCTAATCTTTAATTCTCCACCTCTTTGTCTTGTGACATCAGCAATGTATCCATTGCCTGACTTCTTTACACCTGCTCCAGATACAATAAGGTTCGCAGGATCTACACCAGGTACAGAAACCTCTAATGGATTATCAACGCCACGGTAAAGAACGTTCATTTTCGTTGGTGAAATAACTACGCTAGGAGGAGCTACATTATATGATTCTGAGATCGGATATTCTTTCTTCTCTCCGTTTGCTTCAAGAATGATTGTACCGTTCCACTCGACAGTTCCCGTGCGACTTGCTGGGAATTTTATAGTAGCAACGCCACCGCTAACGTTCTCAGGATCGAGAGCTTCACCGTTAATTAAGAATTCAGGGTCTTTTGTATCATCAAACGCTGCCAAGAATATTTCGGCTTCGTATTCATCACCTTGGGTAACGAATTTAGACTTCGGCATAACTACAGCGCGGACACCTGTGACTTTAATATCTGACGCATCTATATTCTCGTGTAAGAAACCGATCACGTTCGCTTCAGCAGTTCTAATATCGCTTTGCATGCTCGTTAAGAAGGTCATTACAGAGATGAGCGGATAGTGCTCGAACTTTGATTTCTCCCAGCTCTCTGCGGCACCATCGTGCATACGGTCACTCAAATCAAATGAATTCGTGATCGCTGAAGCTAATGATGAATTGTCGCCTGCTTCATTCACAAGAAAATCTCTAAAATCAGCCATCGAAGCTTTTAGTTCAGAGCCTCTTTGTTCAACAAGGAAGTAGTTGGCAGCAGCCTCACGATCATCCATTTTTGCAGGTTTACCAGGAACCTCTTCATCTTCACCGCCACCGCGCTCCATGAGCTCGGTTTTCATGGTTTCAATAGTATTGTAGAGATTATCAGACTTCGCTTTTACTGCAAGTGCTTTATCTCTCCATGGTCCGGCTTTCACCTCATTCTCATCAGCCGCTCTCTTAAAAGCCGCGTAAAGTGAGGCGTTTTGGCCTTCGACAGTTTCGATCGATGCTTCTTGACCAACCATAACCTCATAGAAAGCATCCATAACCTCACGCGATACGTTAAGGGCTAAAAGTGCTGTCAACACGAGGTACATCATGTTGATCATTTTTTGACGTGGTGATAAATTTCCTCCTGCCATTTTTAGTCTTTTTGTTTAGGGTTAATTAATGGGATAGTTTTGGGTATCCGATTATTTCCCCATAGCAGTTAGCATACCACCGTAGACACTGTTGAGTGACTCAAGATTGCCTTGCAAGTTTTGGAGTTGCGATGCAAGACCTTCTGCGTTATTAGAAGCTCCGCTCAATTTTTCCATAACATCATTTTGACGTTCAACCTGAGCAGTTGCGTTCTCTAGCTGAACCGCATACAATGCATTCAGATTTTCCATATTACTAGCGGCACTGTTCAGTTGCTCGCTGTATGCTGCTGTAGCACCAGCGGCATCGACAGCACCAGACAAAGAACCTGCTGTTTCGCTTAGTGAGCGCATACCGTCACCAAGACGCTCAATTAGTGCTGAATCGATACCACCGTCTTGTAAAGCAGTATCTAATTGCTCTGTAACACTTAATGCACGTTCACCACCGTCGCCAGTTGCTAGCTCAGGGTAAACTAAAGACCAATCGTAATCTGTTGCTGGTTTTTCAAACGCTGAAAACAAGAAGATCACGGCTTCTGTTCCAAGACCAACAACAAGCATGTAATTGGCACCTTCCCAGTGCATGATTTTAAATAGGGCTCCTAAAATCACAACAGCCGCACCAATACCGTACAGTTTTGCCATGAAGTTCTTAAATCTCTTACCGTTTACATCAATTAGTGCCATAATTCAAAGTTGTTGTTGTGAGTTATTAGTGATAGGGTTGTATTAAAAGTCTTTTAGATCACGACCAATAAAGCTTTGGACGGTTCTGAAGCCGATGTAGCTTTTGGCTGTATCCTGGTATTCATAGTCTCTTGCACCGAGTTGCATAAAGTATGCAACATCTTTCCATGAACCACCACGAATCACTTTGCGCTTCATCGTTTCAGTTTCGTCTTCGAATGCATTGTACTGAAATTCGGGAGCTACGTCGCTCGCAAAAGCGTAAGACTGAACGTCAAAAGCAGTTGAAGTCCATTCGCTCACGTTTCCTGACATACAGTATAAGTTGTATCCGTTTGGTGAGTAGGCTGTGGTTTTCACAGGGTAGAAACCACCATCTGCAGTTAAATTACCTCGGCGTGGTTTGAAGTTGGCAAGGTAACAACCTGCGCTATTCGTAGCATAAGGACCACCCCATGGGAATGTGGTTAATTCCTCGCCACCGCGAGCTGCATATTCCCATTCTGCCTCTGTTGGTAGGCGGAAGTCGTGTTCTATCAATTCTCCCGCACGTTTGAGGAAATCTCTGCGGTATTTACTTCTCCAGTTAGCGAAAGCACGAGCTTGTCTCCAACTAACGCCAACTACGGGGTATTCGTCATAAGCAGGATGCCAGAAGTACTTATCGTGCATCGGCTCGTTAAAACTGTACGTGAAATCATGAATCCATACCAAGGTATCAGGGTAAACATTAATGGTTTCCTTCTCAAAGAAAGAAGCACGATCGCTTTCTGCTTGAGTATCTTTTATATAATCACGGTATCCGAACAATTCACCATCACCGTCCTGATCTTTGTAGTCAAAGTTTACACGGTTGAGTTTACTGGCTGCTTTCTGTTTGTTTATCCAGAAGTAAGTGTAGTTCAATTCACGCGTGTCCAAATGGCGGTAACCCAACCATTGCTCTTCAGGAGCGAGGTACATACTTTCAATAACTTCCGTGTATTCGGCAGATGGGTAGCGGTCTTTATCCCACTCGAGGTAAGGATCCCAATCCAATCTGCGCATCATGCTGTCTGGATAGTTTAGTGCTACATACTCCTGAAAGAACGTCGGATCTTCCATTTCTGCTAAATCTGTGTATTCAAAGTCTTCTACCAAACCTTCAGCTAAACGCGTACGGGTAATAGAATCACGCACCCAACGCACGAATTGACGGTATTCGTTATTCGTAACCTCAGTTTGGTCCATGTAGAATGACGGTACGCTCACCACCTTTGCAGGGGCTGTATACGAGTAAGGAACATCTTCATCATGGTTACCCATAGTGAATGATCCTTGTGGAATGTACACCATACCATAGGGTTCGCTAGGGTACCAGGTAGGACGGTCTTGAACACCGACCAATTCGCCGTGATCACTGCTGCCACAAGAGGCTAGAAGTGCGATAGACGCCATCCCTAAGAGGAACTTTTTCATAATCTATGTATTTCTACTTTATTCGTTTTTTTAAGCAAGCCGCTATATTACAAAAATATAGGGTTTCTGTAACTACCTTTTTCTTTAGGTGGTATCTCTATTGTAAAACAGTAACTCATCATGATTTCATGCGAACCACTGCTTGAATTTGCAAGGGAAGAGGTCGTAAGGTCATATGAGTACGTTGCACGTAAATCTTTGGTGATTTGATAGCCGGCCATGATGGCTAGAGCATCGTATACACGATAGGTAACGCCTCCCCAAATCTGATTATTATAAGTTGCAGCTGCGTTTATGTCTAGCTGGGTGGTTACTAAATCTGTTTTAACCATCGCTGCGGGCTGCAGTACGATGCCGTTTCCTAAGTCAAGGTTATACCCTCCCATTAAGTAATAATGACGTTGTCCGCGGATTTGTGCATTTGCACTTCCTCCTGTCGCGTTTAAGATGTCTTTTGTCTCAAGTAAACGAGTACTGCTTAATCCTGCATACCATGTTTCTTGCTGGTAATACGCTCCGAAAGATAAATCAGTCGCCATTGAAGTACTACCTAAAGCAACTAGAGACGGATCATTCATAGTTTGGGGCGGTGCCCAAACACCCGAGGTGACATTTTTATTTCTAAAGTCAGCGCGAAGCCCTAGACCCAGTGTACCTCCCGCAAGGTCCATTTGGTAGCCGTAACCTACGCCAAAAGTGATGTCTTGGAAATAACCAATCATATCATTTGTAAAATTCAGAGCAAGACCTCCATGTAGAAAATTCAACGGAATATTCGAAGAAAAGTTCTGTGTGGTAGGCGCATTGTCGAATCCCACCCACTGCGAGCGGTGTGCTGCGGAAAGACAAATGGCATCTCCTGCTCCAGTAACGCCTGGATTGTAGAAGATTTTATTGTTTGCAAACTGCGTGAACTGCACATCTTGCTGAGCCCAAAGGGCTGAGCTGCAGAGTATTGCAAACAGGGCGATGCGGGTTTTTTTCATGTGGTTTTGCGCAAACATGTTTTCAGTTGCCGCTAAAGATAGAAAAATTCCTTTGCGAACGACACTTTTATCGGTTAGTTATCACGCTTTTTGCTGCGCCTTCCACCATCTCGAGGGTATTTTTCCATTCAAAGCTTCTGTATAATCTTCATAATCACAGGGCACTAGAGTAGTTCTGTTGGAATCCGGCCCTCCTTTTGGAATTTCTATCCACCAGCGTCCGCTCGTAGGACTTTTA
>JAQWJX010000008.1:0-2131 GCA_029248145.1 Schleiferiaceae bacterium
GGGGAAATTATTGGGGCCGTTCTAAATACGGCAGTTGGTCATGTAACTCTTACAGTAGATACCGTTATAGGTTTGCTCTTGAAAGAGAATTACACCGTTAAGCAAGGTCTGGCAACGTTAATAGGTTACGCAGAGGGTGCCATAAAGTATACCGCGGCGAGTTCACTTGAGATCAATACTAGTGGTGCTCTGGATTCGCTAATTCTAACAGCCGATAGTGTTGGTGTTCGCTTTCAGCTATCTGGATCTAGTCTTGTTGAAAGATCTACGGAAATGGAAATTCGATTAGCGGATAATCAAGGTAACGAACTGTTTAAAGAGAAAACTGCTCTTATGTTAAATACCGATCCTTGGCTTTCAAGGACTTTCGTTTTAGCTCCTCAATATCTTATGGGCGAACCGCTTAACTTATTGTTAGTTGGGGATATACGTGAATTAGAAGGGTCCTACTTGAGTGTTCAAGACTATTTCCATCTTGCCGTAATCATTGACTTGTACGATTAATGAATAGGAGAATCTCACATATCGTCCTCGTTTTTCTCATTTGTATGAGTGCTAAGTCACAAAATATTCTTTTGAATAATTGGTCAATACATGAACATCCGGATACTAACTTTTTCCTAAGTATAACCGCCATCGACCAGTTCCGACACACAAATATTGGGATTGGAAAATGGGTAGCCGGATCTATAAAAAATATAAATAAGGAGGTTCTTGCATCAGATATCAGAAATCGAGAATTACTTAGATTCAGTTATTCAAAACCTGATTTTGAAATTGGTTTTTCTACGACTCAACTAAGTCAGCATCACAGAGCCATAGGCGGCGTAGAATTTAATGGTATAATGTCTGGATTATACCCCGATAGCGATACAATGACCGTTCAATCCCTTAGTTCGCTGCACCGAAGCACAGTTATACATTGTTTGGAATTTACTAAAAAGGGACCTAACACTATTTTTCAGTTAGCAATCAACGGCTCCCAAATTAATTCCTTAAGAAACGTTAGTACTCGTGGCGAATTCATAAGAAATGAATTTATCTACTCCGGAGCTTATCAAACTTTGGACGCAACTTACAATGAGCAATTAAACTATTTGGGCTCACCCGAAGAAGCTCTAGGTGCCAATTTAAACTGGGGCGATTCGGTACGAATTACCTCTATCCTGCAGCTTCCGCTTTTACCAAGCCTAAACTTTCACATCATTCATCGGCCAACGGAATTTACCGAATTCCACTTACGAATGGAAGGATTAAGTTTTCAATCGCAACTGCCCATGAGCTTTGCATCCGATAGTATAAGGTATGTACTGCGTTCAGGAGAAATCCCCAACTACGAAACCTTCACTGAAGAATTGCCTCTAATTTTAGATAACGATGACAACTACAGAAGGTTTGATTCCAAAGTAGTCAATGACACTGCTCTCTTTTATCGGGCAATCCCTCTTCGTTTAATGGGCGCCTATAAAGTGCAGATTGAGCCCTTAACAAGTGTCGCTTTAAGCTTCTCCTATACTCAATATGATCCGTACTCTATGGTAGTCTTAAATACCTTGGTTGAGAGAGCGTATAATGATGAATTAAGAATTCAAGGTGGTTTTAGTGCTTCTGTTATTGGCGCTAGCGTTCAACCGAACCTAAGTCTAGGGATAAAATCGAAATTGGCTAATAAAATCACATTCTTTGGACACACTAACGCCTTATTAAGCTTTCCTTACATTAACTCAACATTAGTACCTTCCTGGAGCAATCGAATCCAACTTAACGCTACACTTCAATATCAATTGTTATGAAAAAGATCTTAAGTCTCGCTCTTTTACTGTTCAGCATTAGCGCGGTGAGTCAAAACTATAAACTCGAAGAAAAATCAATTTTATCGGGGGGAAACAAGATAGGTACATTTGAGATGGTCGTTGACACATTGAAAATTGTTCTTTTTGAAAAAGCCAATGTAGAATCTATGATTCCAGACATGGTCATTGATTTAGGCATTGATCCAAAATCTGTCCGTTATATCAGTGAGTCTTCATTTATGGGAAACGGCAGTATTCGTGAATTAGAGGTTTATATTCCTAGCCCAAAGAAAACACCTCCTTCTAAAGATCGTTTTCAATTCGGTTATAGTCTAGGG
>JAQWJX010000076.1:0-3454 GCA_029248145.1 Schleiferiaceae bacterium
GAACAACGCATTTCTTGACCGTAAGATACCAAAAAAATGTATAATTAGGGTATAATTAGGGAGATACGGCCTACTCTGTTTTTGTGCTCACTAAATAGAATTCAATGCGAAATCATGGTTTGTTGTATTAATCTGCGATAATGTGGTTAAAAAACGGCTAAACACCAGTATTTGTTTGGCTTAACTTTGAAGAGCACTAAGTACATTTAATAATCAATCTATCATAATTATGAAAAAATTCTACGCTTTAGCAGCCGTACTCTTTTTGGGTGTAACTGCATTTGCTCAAACGCACAGCGTTACTTTCCAAGTAGATTTAGGATCTGCTTCTGCGAATTCGAACGGTGTACATGTAGCAGGATCTTTCCAGAGCTGGTCGCCGTCAACGACTAGTTTAACGCAAGTCGGTACCTCTTCAATTTATTCTACTACAGTTAGTGTATCTGCTGGTCAATTGGAATACAAATTCCTTAATGGTAACGCTTGGGGCGACGATGAAAGTGTTCCTTCAGCAGTGAACGTTGGAACGAACGGTAATGGTAACCGTTGGGCGGTAATCTCTTCTGACACTACCCTTCCTGCGGTTATGTTCGCTGGCGCAGCACCAGCTGGACAAAAAGCCATTCAATTCAAAGTAGATTATGCTTTACAAACGTTGAGCGCTGACTCTGCGCACGTTGCTGGAAATTTTCAAGGTTGGGACCCCGCCAAATCTCAGATGGTAAACTTTGACGGTGTATACCGCTACATTGCTTATGTCGGTAAAACGGATTCTACCTATTTTAAGTTTCTAAACGGGAATACTTGGAGTGATGTTGAGTCTGTACCTTCTTCATGTCAAGCATCTACAGCAGGTATTAATCAGGGGGATAACCGTTTTTACACGGATACAGTCAGCGGTATTTACGAGGTGTGTTACAATATGTGTGGCCCTTGTATGGTCGTATCTACTTATGACATTACTGTAAATGTTGATGTGAGTTCTATCGCAGCATGTGGTACAGTAGACTCTGTTACCCTTGCAGGCCCAATAAACGGCTGGGGTGGTGAATTGATGACGGATCCAGACGGTGACGGCGTTTATTCGATTTCTTATACCGATGTAGATTCAGGCGACTTCCAGTTCAAGGCACGTTTCCATGAAAACGGCAATACCAACTGGGAAGGCGGTGGTAACAAAATCGTTACTGTGAGCTCTGATTCTACAGTTGCAACCCGTTGTTTCGGTAACGATACGTATGGTCCGTGTGCGGCTGTTCCAGCTACAGCGGATGTTACTTTCATCGTTGACTTTACACAAGCAGCATTTACTCCTGCAGATACCATTTATTTAATGGGTGCCTTTACTCAGTGGGATGCAAATGCCGTTCCTATGGTTTCTCATTCTGTTGCAGGTCAGTACATTGCTACGGAAGCAAACTTCTGTCCAGGTACAATGGAATACCGTTTCTCAAATGGTGATCCAAGCAATAGTTCAAACCACGAGCCGGTTCCTATGGACTGTGGTGTTGATAATGGCGTAGGTGGATACAACCGATTCTTCGCGCGTTCAGGTAGTGCAGATACTGTACAACACATCTTTGGTCAGTGTTCATTCATCTCTATTGAAGAAGACGCACTTTCAGGTGTCAGTGTCCGCCCTAATCCAATGAACGAAAGCGCAACTATCGCTTTAGGCAATGCCGGACGCTATTCAGTTCGTGTATTCGATATCACTGGCCGTGTGGTTGCTGGTTTCGATAACGTACAAGGCGATATCACTTTAGAGCGCAATAATATGGTGAGCGGTATGTATTATGTGAACATCGCTGACGCGAAGGGCGCAACGAAAACGCTCAAGGTAATTGTTGAATAAACGATACCGTTCTATTTAAATCACAGATCCCCCGGGCGCATTGCGCCCGGGGGATTTTTTTGCATTTATCCCAAAAAAAAGCGCGCCGATCGGGCGCGCTTTTCATTTATTGAAACTTGTAAGAAGTTTAGTGAAGCAAGCCGTTTTCTACTGCAAAGCGCACTAGACCGGCTGTGTTGTTCATTCCCAATTTATTCAAAATGTTTTGTCGATGGTTATCGATGGTACGTTTGGATAGGAAGAGTTTTTTAGCAATTTCTTCATTGGTCAATTGATCCGCGATGTATTTGAGAATTTCTATCTCTCGTTTGCTTAATCTCGCAACGGCTGGGTTGTTACTGTGAAATTCAGCGAATGTCTTGCCTAAAATTCTTCGCTCAATGAGCGAATTGGCAATATCGAGGGCATAATACAGGCGGTCTTCGAGAATGGCTGTGATGGCTTTTATCAGCTCACCGGTATCGACACTCTTTTTAATAAATCCCTTAGCTCCAGCCTTCAGCATGTGCTCTACGACGTTCATGTCGTCCGATTCTGAAAACCCTAAGACTGACATTTCAGGCGATAAGCGCAATAATGATTTCGTGAGCTCAGCACCGGAATGCTTTCCCAGTTGCGAATCTGTGATTATTAAATCAAAAGCATATTGATCTGCTAATTTTAGGGCGTCTAGAATGTTTCCGGCTTCCTTAACTTGGAACGAATACGATTCAAACTTGTCCATTTCCAGCATGGTTTTAATGCCTCCTCGTACGATAGGGTGATCATCCACTACGAGAATTCTAATGGTTTTGTTCATAATTGACATGTAAGCGAACTTCGAATGTAGTGAAAATGCTTAATATGAGTCGATTGAGAGCGTATTAATCACTTAAAATCGTAAAATATTAAGTATTTAGGCCTGTGGTTATTCACAGTGCGCTGTCAATAAAATAAATGCCTATATTTGTCAAAACTTTTTGACGTACAAAAGGGGGACCTCGAGTCCCCTCTTTTATTGGCGGTAATTTATGGAATACGACAAAGTAGCAAATGCGTTAACGACAGCGGCAGATGAAAACGACGCCTTTTTGGTTGATCTCGAAATCAAGCCCAACAACGTTATTGTTGCGTACGTAGACGCGGATACTGGATTGACCATTGATCAAATTAAAATGATCAATCGTAAAGTAGAATCTTTATTAGACCGGGATGAAGAAGATTTTAATTTAACGGTAAGTAGCCCAGATTTAACGCGTCCCCTTAAAATTTGGCGTCAGTACAAAAAGAATGAAGGTCGCTTTTTGAAAGTGAAATACGATGATAGAGCTGACGAAGGTCAACTTATCGAGGTGGCTGAAGAGTACATCGTACTTAGCGTACCACAGAAAAAGAAGAGTGACCCCAACAAAGAATTAAAAATTGAATTCACTGCGCTTACCGAAGCAAAAGTGGCAATTAAGTTTAAATAGGATTATTCAGATATAAACAATGGAAAATCAGGCGATTATTGAAAGCTTCCTCGCGTTTAAGGAGGAGAAAAATATCGACAGAATTACGCTCATGGCATTCATCGAAGAGGCCTTTCGCAATCAATTGCGTAAGAAGTACGAAGACGAT
>JAQWJX010000092.1:0-2572 GCA_029248145.1 Schleiferiaceae bacterium
ACTGACAGTTTGCGGAGCAGTTGTAGCAAATTTCAGCTTATCAGGTCAAGGCTCTACCAGACTATTTAGTTCAAATGCTTCTGTCGGGGTAGCCTTAAGCTATGCTTGGAATTTCGGTGATGGTTCAAGCAGTACTAACGCCAATCCAAGCCATACCTACGCTTCTGCGGGGTCTTATATGGTTACTCTCACAGTAACTGATGCCTGTGGTACAGTCGATGTAACCACTAGCGCAATTGACATTTGCCAAACCGTTATCCCAAACTTTACCAATACTTTCTCGGGCTCAACCTTCACATTTACAGCACAACCTGCAGGCTTGAGTAACTATGACTGGAATTTTGGCGACGGCTCTACAGGCAGTGGCTTAAACGTAACCCACACTTATTCAAGTATTGGAACCTATTATGTGACCCTCAATTGCACCGATACCTGCGGCGGTTCATATTCTGTTGTAGATACAGTTTCTACTTGCCCTGTATTGAATGCTAACTTTAATTTTAATATCGCATCGTCAGGTTCAAATGGGATGCTGGTCCAATTCTTCGCTAATGTAACCGGTAGTCTGGGGCTAATATGGGACTGGGGCGATGGCTCACAAACTGTTACTCAAGCTGCTAGTATTTCTCACCAATACGCCACTGTAAATCTTAATTACACCATTACTTTAAAAGCGTACAACGAATGCGGTGATACAGTAGAGGTAATGAAAAGTCTCAATGAAGTAGGACTTCCCGAACAGAGCACTTTAAAATATAAAACCTACCCTAACCCTGTATCAGGATCGTTGACGATAGAGTTTACTAGGCCCTTAAACGGTACTTATTATCTGTATGATGTTACTGGGAGGTTAGTTCGCAGCGAACGTTTTGCTGAGAGTGCATTTGTGGTCTTTTCGACTTCTGACTTGTCTAGTGGGTCCTATATATTGAGAGTAGAGAGTGATCAAATCGTTACTAGTTCGATCGTCTTCAAACAATAGAACTAGCCATTAACGAACCAATGTTTTAATATCACCTTTATTCTTCTTTAGAACTGAGATGTTATAGGCTTCTACCGCTTTTTCTATTTTCCTTTTTCGAATAGACTCTCTCACTGCTATAACTGGTCCAGTGACAATCACTATCCAGGGTGCAGGTACCGTAACAATTCCATAGAACGTATTCCATTCCCGGAGTCTTTGTGCTGCCGCGAAGTGACGGTACGCTGTGAAATTTTGGTTCATAGCTATTAGTTTCGCCTCCTTCACAGAGAGCGTATCATTGCGGTAAACCACACCTTTTCTTTTGTAGGCGCGCATCTGATCTACTTTTTTGACGCTACTATCATTTTCTGTATTTATTATGCCGCTTGCCTCAACGTCAGAGTTAATCATAGTGATAGCATTTGCTACGACGATTAATTTTGATGAGTCGCGATCATCCGAAAGTTCAGTCCAAGTCGTGGAATCTTTGTCCGCACGTTCTAAGTCTTCTGTGTCGAGTGCTGGGGCTATTTCCACACTCGATGGAGGCAGTTTTTTAGTATCAACCAACTCTTCTTCTACTTTCTGGTCAACTGCATTTGAGACCAATTCATTAGGAGTATCTGGATTAAGACTACTCACCTTAGGCTTCAAAGTTTTTGGAAGATTTCCTCCATTCCTACGAATAAAATTTCTCAAGTTTCTTAACTCCTCTTCAGTTAACTCCCAATTAATTGTCTTTGGATAAGAAGAAAAACATGCCGAATAATCATCATCATTTTTGAAGTTTAATCGGTAACCGTCATATAAAACAGATAATTCATGAAACTGCGCAGGAGTTATGGGTCGAACGATGCGTGCCTCTTTGTACAACGTAGAAGTTACCTGCCCGTAAACAGTATTATTTATGACTAATTCTTGCGCGTTCGCCGTTATACTGAAAAGTAGAATAAATAGGTAATACCGTGTTTTCATCTCAATTTCTATTTACATATAAACGTATTTACTTAAGAATGTGTATCGCATATCTGTTATTCTCAAAAAGTAGCCGTGAAATCATATAATTGAGCTATTTAAAATACTAATTCAAAGGTTTGTTTCATTTACGAGACTATTAAAACAGCCCCAATACCCATTATATCATTCGCATAACGCCAAAAAAATCCCCTTCACTACTGCAGTAATGAAGGGGTATAGTTAGTATTGGTAATATCCGCCTAGATCGCTTACTTTAAATCCTCGTTTAAAAGCATAGGAGCCGATCCATCGGTGAAAATCAATTTAGCATTGGGCGAATTGGATAAATTCTCAAAAACCTCCAAACTTCTCCACTTAATGATCTCATCAGTAAGTCCTTCCGCTAGAACCTTCTGTGCGTCTCTAGTACCTTCCGCTTCAATCTTTTTACGCTTTGCTTCCAATCGTTCTTGTTCGAGCTCAAATTCCATACGTTGGGCAATCTGCTCCGCCTCTAGTTTACTCTCAATAGCATCATACAGCCCAGGAGGTAACTTGATACTCTTCATCAGAACTGATTCTATAACAAACCCACGGTCAATTAACAGACTGTCCATATGATTACTAATAGCCATCTCAATCTCAGCTCTT
>JAQWJX010000095.1:0-8992 GCA_029248145.1 Schleiferiaceae bacterium
CGAAAGGGAGCCGCCAAGCTCCCTTTCTACCTAAACCGCCATGAAAATCTGCTTGCGCAGAATGTTCCATATATACCTAAACGCAATTGTATCAGGGTAGTTCACGCTTGTTGCAAAAAAAGTGTAGTTTTTTCTAAAAAGATCAAATTTGTCTGAAACACGCGCGGCCGGGCCCAAAAAAAGCCGCTCCAGATGGAGCGGCTTTAAGTGTTTCAATCAAGGAAAATTCTAGTGCTTCGCAAGGTAATCAGCGACACCTTCGTGCGATTCTTTCATGGCTTCTTTACCTGGTGTCCAGTTTGCAGGGCAAACTTCACCTTTTTCTTCGAAGTACTGCAGTGCATCCACCATGCGCATTGCCTCATCTACTGATCGGCCTAATGGGAAGAAGTTTACTAATTGATGCATTACTGTTCCTTCTCTATCGATTAAGAACAAACCGCGGTAGGCGATCATTTCTCCCGTAGAAGTTAAGTTACCGTCTTCATCATAGGACCATTCGCCATTAAGAACATCGTAGTTATGAGAAATGGTTTTATTCGTATCCGCAACGATAGGGTAAGTTACACCTTCAATACCGCCTTGGTCTTTACCCATCTGCAACCAACCCCAGTGGCTTTGCTCAGTATCTGTTGATACAGCGATCAATTCTACGCCTTTTGCTGCAAACTCCTCTTTACGCGCTTGGAAGGCGTGCAATTCAGTAGGACATACAAAAGTGAAGTCTTTTGGGTAGAAGAATAAGATTACATACTTTCCTGCGTAATCTGATAGTTTGAAGTTTTCAACGATTTCCTCGCCATTGATTACCGCAGAAGCAGTGAAATCTGGCGCTTTTTTACCGACTAATACAGCCATTTTATTTTGGTTTTAATTTATTACTTGTGCAAAAGTACGATAGTCAAACCCGTTGTCTTCATAAATCGCATTAGGTTTTATCTATGACCACATATAAGAAGCTAAAGCATCATCCCAGAATTGATCCAACCCGCTAAGAGCATTCCTGCGAGTACAAAAATCAATTTTACTGCATTGAACCTATGGTTCTGAGAACTCTCAAACAGAATGGTTGTACTGACATGTAGCAGGATACCTACCGCTATCGCTAACAATTGAAGACTCCACTGTTCAATGTTTATACGATTAACCACGAGCGCACCCAGGGGAGTGGCGAAAGCAAAAAGCCCCAATATCCCGAGCAATATTGTACGTTTTACACCCGATTTTCGAAGCGCACCCGTAACGAGCAACGCGATAGGAAGCTTGTGTAAAGCAATGGCCCATAGGAATCCGCCGGTGGCGTGATTGTGACCAGAAGAACCAGTGCTAGAAAGCGGCATACCCTCTAAGAAAGCATGCAGGAGCAAACCAGAAATAGCAAGCCAAGGTATTTTTGATTGTTTCGAATGAAAATGACCGTGCTCTAATCCCTCGCTGAGATGGTCTAAAAGTAATTGGATGGCAAACCCCAACATAATCCACCATCCCATATTCCAATTCCCGTGTTCGAAAATCTCAGGAAGCATGTGCGTTAATAACGTAGCAAAGAGAAATGCACCTGAAAAAGACAATAAGTATTTGAAGGTTTTTGAATCCGTAGGCACAATCCACGCGGCTCCAGCACCTACGGCAACACTAAGAAGTAAGACAATCCAAATCATGAAAGCAAAGGTTTCTGAGCAATAATAATCAATCGATCGCTTTCTTCGGGTGAAAAAGGCGACAAGTCATAGTCCCCGTGTTGATCTAAAACGCATAGACCAGCGGCTTCCATGAAATTATTAAGTTCATGCAATTCGAAAGCCCTTACACGTTCTTCAAACTGGAGGATGTTGCATCCGGGCTCCTCAAAAGATATTCTTTTGACAATACTGTCGTCTTCAATATGACGAGTGATTTTATATCGAGCCAATTTGGTTTGTACCGTAT
Organism: Schleiferiaceae bacterium; assembly: GCA_029248145.1. GTDB lineage: Bacteria > Bacteroidota > Bacteroidia > Flavobacteriales > Schleiferiaceae > UBA10364. Next base: position 1,930 of record JAQWJX010000095.1, read on the forward strand.
CTTCTGGTACTAACCGCTTGGCAATTTTCTCTGCATTCATGTAATCTAAGACGAGTTTACCACCGGGTTTTAGCGCGCCGGCCATATTAGAAATAGCGAGGGCATGCATAGCATCGTTCTCAAAATAACCGAAGCTGGTAAATAGATTGAATACCCAATCTGCCTCAGGAACTTCGAACGGTTCGAGCATATTCCCTACTAGAAAGTCCAGTCCTTCGTGTGCGAATTGGTTCGCGTAAGAAATACTTTCGGGGCTTAAATCTAGGCCTATGGTATCTAATCCTTGATTTGCAAGAACTTGTGCGTGTCTGCCTCGACCACAAGCTACATCGATGGCGATTTCACCTTCTTTCACGCCTAACTTTCGACACAACGAAGCAATGAACGCCTTCGCCTCGTTTAGATCGCGGTGCTGATAGAGGTCGTGGTAATATGGGGTGTTAAACCAGGTTTGGTACCAGGGTAGGCTCATAGTTGTTTAGATCAATTAACCAATATACGGTTGAAACATTTTCACAATAGCCACAATAATCACTGCGATAAGAACCTTGCGTGTAATAGCATTGGCTTTTTTATGCTGCACTACCTTTTTGGCGCCAAATCTAGCCCCTAGCGAGGTTCCTAATGCCAGGGTTAGTCCATAGGCCCAGTCCATTCCTCCGCTCAATGCATATATGAAGAAGGCGGGAATGGTCATAAGAAAAGCGATAAATAATTTCATAATGTTGCCATCACGAAGTGCATATTTTGACAACAAGACGGAGATGGATAAAAAGAAAATACCGAACCCCATTTGAATAAACCCACCATAAAGACCAAGTCCAAAATAGGCCAGCCAGATCAAAGGGGTTCTTTTGTTTTTAGAACCATCCGTGGGAATAAGCCATTTCTTCGGGTTCGTTAATGTGGTAATGAGTAATAAAATCATGATGGACCCGATGGTAATTCGCATAACGTCTTCAGGCAGATCTACAGCTAAATTCGCTCCGATGATCGCCCCGATGAGTACAGGCGGAATGATAAAGTAACTTTGTTTTATCATGTATTTCGTGCGTGCTGTGCGAGATAACGAGCTTATGGCACTCGTGGTCTGAAACAAAGCGCCGATACGATTTGTAGCATTCGCTGCATTTGCATCTAGACCCAGGGACATTAGAAGGGGAAGGGTTATGGCGGAACCGTTGCCTGCAACAACATTGATTAATCCAGCGGCAAAGCCACCGAGCACCAAGGCAATAAATTCATACCACTCTATCATAGGGCCAAAGTTAGCGTACATTTGTAGTCTAAATAGCAGAAAGGTGCTCGAAAACAAAGATTACCGCCTCATAGTAAAAACGCTCTATGGGCTAGAAGAAATTCTAAGCAAAGAGCTACTCTCGCTTGGCGGACGAGAAATTCAAAAAATTAACCGTGCAGTAGCGGTGGTCGGAGACTTAGGCTTCGTTTACAAGATTAATATTGCGCTGCGCACGGGATTGCGCGTTCTGTTGCCATTGAATGAGATTCAAATGGAGACCGTTGATGACTATTATGACGCGGTTTATGAAATTCCTTGGGAAGAGCTGTTTGATGAAGGAAAAACCTTTGCCGTCCACGTGGTAGGTACAAACGAAGAACTCAATCACAGTAGTTTTGCTGGTCTTAAAGCGAAAGACGCCATCGTCGATCGGTTTCGTGATAAGCTAGGTGTACGTCCTTCTGTCGATAAATATGAGCCTGAAGTACCTGTACACATTCATATTTCTCGCGATACGGTTCGTATTTATCTTGATACCTCAGGAGAGAGCTTGCATCGCCGTGGTTACCGCCTCGAAGCTGCTAAGGCTCCGTTGAATGAAGTTTTAGCTGCTGGGATAATCCTTCATAGCAATTGGAATGGGGGGATGCCCGTTCTAGATCCTATGTGCGGTTCGGGAACGTTCTTAGTAGAATCGGCTCTAATTGCACATAACATGCCCGCGAATATCTACCGTGAGTCGTTTGCCTTCTTTAATTGGAAAGGATTTGAAGAAGAGTTATTTGTTAAGATCAGAGAAGGTCTATTAAGTCGAGCAAAAGAGTACGATGGGAAATTTTTCGGTCGAGATATTGACGTAGACAGTTTAGATGCTTCAGCTTCGAATATTGAACGCAGCATGTTTGAAGATGCTGTGCGCTTGAAGCGCGCTGACTTTTTTGAAGCAGATCCTCCGGCAGAGAAAGGAATCATGTTTGTGAATCCGCCTTATAATGTTCGTATTCAGGCCGATACACACCGTATGTATCGTGAAATGGGCGATACGTTAAAGGAAAAATACGCTGGCTGGGAAGTTTATTGGATAACCTCAGATATGGAAGCAATAAAAAGTATTGGTCTTCGGCCATCTAGAAAATGGAACCTCTTTAATGGTGAACTGGAATGTAAATTGCTACGTTTTGATATGTATGAAGGGACTAAAAAACTCCATAAATTGAATCGATAAACGCAGCTTATGAAACGCATCATTGTACTTCTTGTTTTACTCCTTCAGTATCCTGCACAGTCGCAGAGTTACAGCAGTAATCTCCGTCGAGTTTCCAGGGAAATCGATAAAATTATGGCCATCACTTCCGACATTATTGATGGTACGATGACCTATGAGAAGTATAGAAAAATTCAGCCGTTCTTCGAGGAGCAAAGTAAAACTTGGCGAAAGAGTCAGCGTTCTTTGGATCGATTAGATGAGGCTCCCGAGGCAGAACTTATTGCCGTTGTTGACGAAAATATTGGCGGGCTCATAGAAATCACACAGGAGAATCTCAAGTATTGGTTTCAAGAAGATCCGCGCTCTAATTATGGACATAAGTACGTTGACGAGGCAGGAAATTATTTAAACGCAGTATTGACGGCCATGGATGCCTATGCGGTAAAATATGATGTCAATACGCGCACTTCGGATGAATTGGAGCGATTCCAGACGCAGATGGAGCTGTTTATTTATACTAAGGAAATGAAGCGAGGAGCGAATGAGGTAGATAGCCTGGTCGGTTATTTGCAGTCTGAGGTCGGTTCTACGGATATAGATGAATTATATAAAGCACAAAAAGGCCTTGTTAAGGCCTTGAGTAAAGAACTCCGTGGCTATGGTGAGGAGCGATTTTTTAATGGACAAACGGAACTGCATGAGGCTTACCAGAAGTATTATATCGAATTATTAGAATTGGCTTCTGCAGATATTTTAGCTGATCTCACTAAAATGCGTTACGACCTCGTCGAATTTAACAGCATTGCAACAAGTACTGAGGCATCTGCAAAAAAGACCTTGAGTTTCTTTGACAACGAAATGCGATTGTTGAACAAACGAGAAGCTCGGTTTGTCAAACGCAACTTACCTAAAGCACCGAAACGCTAACTATGCAAGTCGCTGAGGTCATACTTCCACTGCCCTTAGACAAGCTTTTCCATTATGCTATACCGGCAGAGATGGTCGGCGCGGTGTGTCCCGGTGTGCGTGTCCTGGTACAATTTGGTGCGCGAAAAGAATACGCTGCGATTGTGACGCGTGTTCTTGAAGCACCGGATGAGACGGAGTTGAAATACCTGATCAGTGTATTGGATGAATACCCGGTGGTTCTAGAGCATCAACTTCTGCAATGGTCTTGGATGGCCTCGTACTATATGGCACCTGTAGGCGATGTAATGAATGCCGCCTTACCCCCAGGTTTAAAGCTGTCGTCACAAAGTATCGTTGTTTTAGATCCTGAAGTTGTACCCGATGAATCAGCAATGTCTGATGCTTTGTTCAGATTGTATGAAGCTTTACGTAACCACCCCAAGCTTACTCTTGAAGAGGTTCGCGACTATTGTCAGGTAAAGCAACCCATGCCTTTGGTTCAAAAGGCACTTGAGGAAGGGTGGGCACTGCTTGAAGAAGAATTAAAAAAAGTCGCACGCGCGAAAAGAAGAAAACTCATTCGTCTTTCACCCGCCGCACTCGAAGATCTCGATGGCGCTTTCGAGTCTACAAAAAGATCTAAGGTGCAAACGGAAGCGCTTTTAACCCTTGTTGCGCATTGTGGCTCGGAAAACAATTTTCAGGACAAGCGCGCATTTCAAAAAAAGAAAACCATCTCCTCGGGCACATTGCTTGCCTTGATTAAAAAGGGGATTCTTGAGGAAGTTGAAGAGATTGATGGCACTACCGCAGCTTCAGCACCCATGACGGAGATTACGCTTTCCGCACAACAACTCGAAGCCTTGTCTTCGATCCAAAAAGGATTTGATGCGAAGAAACCGGTTGTTTTGCACGGTGTTACGGCCTCCGGAAAAACAGAGCTCTACATTACGCTGATCAAGCAGGCGCTGACGAAACACAAGCGAGTTTTGTATCTATTACCAGAGATCGCCTTAACTACGCAACTAATAAGCCGTCTTCGTATTCACTTCACAGTAGCAGTAAGTCACAGCAAATTTTCTCCGGCCGAACGTTTAGCAGCATGGAGAGAAGCGTTAACGAACGATGCTCCATTACTTGTGTTGGGTGCGCGATCTGCTGTTTTCATGCCTTTGCCAGATTTAGGTTTGATCATTGTAGATGAGGAGCATGAAAGTAGCTTTAAGCAGTACGAACCTTCGCCGAGGTATAACGCGAGGGATACAGCGGTATGGATGTCAAATTCGCGCGATTGCCCCATACTATTAGGATCCGCCACGCCGAGCTTGGAGAGTATGTTCAATGCGCGTCAGGGTAGGTATGAATTGGCCCAATTGCATAAGCGATTCCACACGGCCCCATTGCCGGAACTAGAAGTGGTAGATATGCTTGGAGCGAAGCAACGGCGTGAAGTTCAGGGTAATTTTTCTATTGAATTGGTCGATGCCATGCGCCATACATTGAGCAAGGGAGAGAGTATTATACTCTTTCAAAACCGCAGGGGCTTTAGCACATTTCAGCAATGCCAGACCTGCGGGCATATCGAAGGCTGTACGCGTTGTGATATTTCACTTACCTACCACAAAGGGCCGCAAAAACTCAAATGTCATTATTGTGGTTATACTGTGCCACCAGTGATGAAATGCAGTTCGTGTGGTGGTGAGAGTGTTTTGCATAAGGGTTTTGGGACAGAGCAGATTGCCGAAGAAGCTGCTTCACTTTTTCCAAATGCGGCTGTAAAGCGAATGGATTTAGACACTACTCGTGGAAAGCATGCTTTTGGTGACCTTATTCGGTCTGTTGAAAACGGTGAAGTGGATATTTTAGTCGGGACACAGATGGTGACCAAAGGACTCGATTTCGATAGAGTAGGACTGGTCGGTATCATGAGTGCGGACAATCTATTAAGCTATCCTGATTTTAGAGCCAATGAGCGCGCATTCCAATTGATTGAACAAGTCGCGGGACGCACAGGACGACGTACTTCGAAAGGTAAAGTAGTTATCCAAGCCATGAAGCCTCGTCACTCGATTATACAACTAGCATTGAACCACGATTTTACAGGGATGCAAGCCAAAGAACTTTCTGTGCGGCAAGAATATCAGTATCCTCCATTTGTACGACTGATCGCTATAACGCTCAAGCATAGAGATCAAAAACTGTTACAACGAGCGGCGGGTGAATTTGCGCGTTCACTCCACAGTAAAATAGGCGACAGGTTCTTAGGGCCGGAGTTTGCGCCCATTGCACGCTTGAAAAATTTGTATCAAATGCAAATCATTGTGAAGGTTGACAAAGGGAGTATTGGTACCAAAGTGCGTGAGCGCATAAAAAAATCGCATCAAGAGGTGTTGTTAACGCCAGATTTTAATCGGGTAAAGGTTGTTTTTGACGTAGATCCCAATTCGTAAGATCAAAACTAAATACGAAGGTTTCAGTCTGAAAAATCACTTAGGGCAAGAAAGGCGCGAAGCTTGAAGGTACTGGTGCTTCTATAACCACAGATTCTTTTGTGGTTGGGTGCAGGAATCGAAGACTCTTCGCATGCAGGCATATACTCTTATCTCTTTCGGCTCTTCGAGCTCCATACTTTACATCGCCTTTAAGCGGATGGCCAATGGCTGCAAACTGGGCGCGAATTTGGTGATGCCTTCCAGTCTCGAGGTGCACTTCTATAAGCGTGTAGCGGTCCCCCTTTTTTAAAATAGAGTAGGAAAGTTTAGCCTCTTTTGCGTCCTTTTCTGGACGAAGGAAGGCCGTGCTTTTATTATTCTTCGGGCTTTTCAAGAGGAAATGGACCAATCCGCCTTCTTGATTTAACTGCCCCTCCACCAGAGCCCAGTAGTTCTTTTGCGTTTCACGGTTCTTAAAAGCTGCATTCATTCGCTCAAGTCCTTTTGATGTGCGCGCAAATAATACAACTCCAGTTGTCGGCCGATCTAACCGATGAATGACACCAAGAAACACAGCGCCGGGCTTGTTAAACTTATCTTTAATGTAGGATTTAAGCAGATCGGGGAGCGGAACGTCACCGGTTTTATCGCCTTGGACCAATTCACCTGCACGCTTGTTTACAGCGAGAAGATGATTGTCTTCATAAATGATATCGGGTAGCCGACTGCCCATATTTAACTGGTATAGCTTTCACCTTCGTTAGGGAAGTCCTCATCCTTGACATCTTGAACATACTGACCAATAGCGCCTGTAATTTCTTCGTATAGATTCAGGTAGCGACGTAAAAATCTTGGGTGAAATTGGTGTGTCATACCAACGAGATCGTGGAAAACTAAAACTTGGCCATCTACACCCGCACCGGCTCCTATACCAATGACTGGAATATTAAGAGCTTCTGATACTTCTTTTGCTAATTCCGCAGGAACTTTTTCTAAGACAATACCAAAACAACCTGCTTCTTCCAACGCTTTTGCATCTTCAATGAGTTTCTGAGCTTCCTCTTCTTCTTTCGCGCGGACGCTGTACGTGCCAAATTTATAAATACTCTGCGGTGTGAGGCCTAAATGGCCCATAACAGGAATACCTGCCGTAAGTATTCTTTTAATGCCTTCAATGATTTCTACACCGCCTTCTAATTTCACAGCGTGTCCGCCACTCTCTTTCATGACACGAATGGCAGAATTAAGAGCTTGTTTTGAATCACCTTGATACGT
>JAQWJX010000100.1:0-18262 GCA_029248145.1 Schleiferiaceae bacterium
ATGAGGCCTACGAACTTATCTACCGCTTCCTTTACCTGATCTTCAGATAAAACGGGATTCAAAATGAAAACGGTTTCGTACTGATTCATAATTATTTGAACTTAAAAATTAAGGAGTGCAAATGTACGAGACTTTTCCCATCCGGACAAGGTATGTTAGCAACGTGTTTACAGGTCTTTTTTTATTCCTGTAGAAATTGGTCCAATCACCGCTTATATTTGTCCTATGGAGCAATTCGTCGTATCAGCAAGAAAGTACCGCCCGCAGGCCTTTGAAGCCGTAGTGGGACAGTCACATATAACCGATACACTGCTGAAAAGTGTCGACAACGATCATTTAGCCCAAGCCCTATTATTTTGTGGACCGCGTGGTGTAGGAAAAACTACTTGTGCACGAATTCTAGCAAAAGTAATCAATGGCGGGGCAGATTTGAATGATGATGAATTAGCGCTCAACATTTTCGAACTCGATGCCGCTTCGAACAATTCCGTGGATGATATCCGCAGACTTATTGATCAGGTGCGTTTTGCACCGCAAACCGGTAAATTCAAGGTTTACATCATTGACGAGGTACACATGCTATCACAGCAGGCCTTCAATGCCTTCCTAAAGACGCTTGAAGAACCGCCTGCGCACGCCATCTTTATTTTAGCGACCACAGAAAAGCATAAAATCATACCAACGATCTTATCGCGTTGTCAAATCTTTGACTTCAAGCGTATAACAGTGGATGATATTGCCGGTCATTTGGCTTTCGTTGCAGAAAAAGAGGGCGTAAATGCAGAATCTGAAGCCTTGCACATGATTGCAGAGAAGGCAGACGGCGCATTGCGCGATGCGCTTTCATTATTCGATCGAATGGTTAGCTTTTCGGGCAATGAATTGACTTACGAGCAAGTTGTTAATGTGCTCGACATACTGGACTACAGCTATTTCTTCCGTACCATAAGTCTCGCCAATGCGGTAAATTATCCCGACCTACTTCTACTCTACAATGAAGTTTTGGAAAAGGGATTCAACGGACATGAATTCGTTGTAGGAATGGCAAAGCACTTCAGGGATTTGTTAGTTGCACGAGAGCCGCGCACCGTTGAATTACTCGAAGTAGGACCATCTATACGCGAACAATACCTCAGCCAAAGCAAAGAAAGTTCTACGCGCTTCTTACTCCATGGATTAAAGGTCTTCAATGAACTCGACGGCCAATACAAAATGGCGAGTCAACCCAGGATATTAGTAGAATTAGGGCTCTTAAAATTGGTCGAATTTATTTCGCAGGAAAAAAAAAAGTCACAACCCAGCGTAATACCTAAATCCACCGAGGATTTTCTACCACCTTCCTTACCAAAGCGAACGGCACCAGCACCAGAGTCTGTTCCAGTAGCAACCCCAGTGCAAAACATGCCTCAAGCCGCTGCTGCTTCAACCGTGGCAAAAGATGTGGCTATGGGTTCGCCAGCTTCAAAGTCTGTGAAAAACGTAGGTACCACTCCCAACGATTTACCTGAAGAACCTGCTTTACCGGACACCGCGGCCCATGAACCGCCTATTGCGAGTCCGGAAGCTGCGTTTGATACTTCACCTACTGTAGCTTTAACAACACCACCGCCGGCGGTGCCAATCGAATCAAAAAAGCCAGCTCCGCTACCAGCAACACCTAACAGTGGCGGTTTATCACTTATGGCGGCGTTGAACGATCTTTCGAAAGAAAATAATTCACCCGTTTTTGTACCTGAATCAACGGATAAAGAAGCTGCTCCTCAGATACAGGAAGGTCCTCAGAGTGTATTCAACGAAAAGGAACTAATCGACGCGCTTGGTACTTATGTGAAGCAAAGACACGTAAAGACAGCCATACGCACGTTACTTTCGGCGCAGGTTCCGAAAATTCTTGATAAGAATACCTTGCAGATATCGCTGGACAATAATATCCAGCTCAGTTATTTCAACGAAGAGCAAAAGGAATTGGTTCCTTATTTGAGAAAGAAATTGGACAATTTTGCTTTGCGATTTGAAACCATTTTAGTGGAAAGCGAGCAAGTGAAAAAGCTGTACCTCCCTGAAGAAAAGTACAAGCACATGGCTGAAAAGAATGCCAATCTCATTTACCTGCGTCAGAAAATCAAAACCGATCTCGAATAATGCGTCGCAGTACTGTTTTAATCGTACTTTCTTTGATCACCTTCAGTGCTCAAGCCCAATTCAACTGGTGGAATCAAACGCACAATTGGGATGGAGCTACACCATGGACGCAATACATGACGTATTCTCATGCATTTTTGGGACCAAACGCCTTGCCTATACCCACGGTAGCAGGAGCACATAGTAATTATGCCAGCTCCAGCGCGCAAATAAGTCTTCGTGGAGACGACCAATTCGTGAATTGGCACAATGAAGTCCAATTGGTCTCAGGAAAAACATTATTCAACGTGGTACACCAAAGTGTGGAAGCGTTTAGAACGACAACTGACGTGCGCGATCTACGCGCTTCGCGAGGGGAAAGTGGACAGGGCATTCAAGCGGGCGATGTGATTGTAAATATCTCACATCGACTCTATGAAAAATACGATGATGGCACAAAGGAAGTGTATTTCACTACGCACCTGAAGACCGCCGCAGGTCCGCTAAACAATGCTCGATTCACCGATGCACCAGGTTACGCTTTCTTTTTCACGGGCCGTTGGAATCCGAAGTACACAGATTTTTTTGTTTCTTCTGATGCAGGCTTTCAGGTCTATCAAACCCATTGGGTGGACTACCCTCAAAACGATGGGTTTCTCTATAACCTAAGATTAACCCAAAGAATGAACCACGGGTTTGGCCTCCATGCTGAATTAAAAACCTTTACTGGATATTTCAGAGACGGTGATTGGCCCCGTATACTGAACCTAAGCATCGATAGAAACTTTAATGGAAAGAGTAGATCCGTTTTGCAATGGACGAAAGGGCTCAACGACTATCCTTTCTCCTACCTCAGTTTTACTCACATGATTTTTTTAGATCAACCAGCGAAGTCTCCAAAATAGATTTTTAGGAACGCGTACTGCTTTTGCCTTTCGTAACGCTTCCCTTTTCCACTTTTTTTGCCCGTTTTCATCACCGCGTTTCTTAAACGTCCGCGCAAGCTCATAGGCCTTACGTACCTCGTAAAGTGCAAATTGTGCGTCATTAATATGGCCAAGTTCACGAGACTTCTTCACCGCGCGCATCACCTTATCGACATGTCCTTCCGCATCGGCGGTCATTCCAAAATCTAATCGGTACTTAGTGGTGCAATGCGGAATCTTCATGGGCATTATGCCTTCAGTAAACAATGCCAAATAGGCGCCCACATCTTCCTGCATATCGCGGTCTTCCTCCCACGTAAATGCTGTATTAGATCGCATAACCACCGTGCTCGGCACAATAGGATTAAAAGCCAAAAAATCTTCCACACTGCGGATCTTTGGACAAGCGCGCATGCGCATACCCTCCCCATCCGCACCCGGACTCCATTCAAAAATGGGTGTATAAAACCACTGAACCTTTGGAAAGCGCATCAAATGATCCCGTGCATGGGCCAGTTTATTTGAACCCCACACATCATCCGCATCTAAAAATACCCATGCAGCACCTTTTGCCGCTCGCATGCCTACATTTCTTGCCGCACCCAATCCTGCATTTTCCTGATGCACACAAACCAATGGCAACCGGTCCATAAACGATTGAACAACCTTCTCCGTATCATCCGTCGAACCGTCGTTCACTACAACCACCTCAAAAGGTTGTACGTGCTGCTGCTCCACGGAATGTAGCGCTTCACTTAGCGTCGCCGCAGCATTATAAGCCGGTATGATAACGGATAACTTCATTAATACGGGAAAAACGTTTTTGGAAATAATCGAGCGGCTAATTTCTTTACCGGCTTCTTTAAACCTATCGCCTTCACAACCCCACCTGTCGATTTAATCAATGTGCTCCTCACTAAATAGATCAGTAATCCACTTCGGTGCCTTCTGAAAACTCGAAACAAACGTGCGTTATTTCGTAACACATCCCAGCTCCATTTCATACTAAACACATTGCCTGCCCACCACATAGCGACTTGGGCACGGGCAGACCGCAGGGTTTGCTGATCTGTCCAACCTTCGCGCTCGTAGATGGCATACATTGCCAAAATCTCATCAAAGGCCGTGTAACTGGCAATCGCTCTCGAACGTTGTGTACGTTCGTGAAAACGAAAATAATTTCTAGCCGTTGCAAAAAACTGCAACTCTCCGTGCTGCAACAACCGCGAATAGAACAACCAATCGCCGTTCAGGCGCCAACTCGTCTCCGGGGTGCCTACCAAATCAAAAATCGATTTACGGAACAAAACTCCGCTTGCATTGGGTATCGTATTTGAAAAAATCATACTCCGCGCAACCTCCGCCTTGCCATCCATCGTAAAGTCCGATTTCCAACGTGACGCATCGCCAAATATGAATCCATAATCCGTTTTAAAATCTCGTAAAAACGCGCCTTCCTCATCTACTAAATGACTGTGACTGTAGGCCATTGCCGCTTTTTCATTGCGCTCAAGAGCATCCACATGCAATGCCAACATATCCAATGCACATGCATCATCACTTTCTGCAATCCACAAGTATTTACCTTTTGCCCAGGCCGAACCTCGAGCCCATTGCGCAAACGGGCTTCCAGAATTCTTTTCGTTAAACAACACTTCCAGGCGATCATCCTTTGCAGCCCATTTTTCCAGCACACTACGACTCTCATCCGGCGAACAATCGTCCATGAGTAGCACTTCAATGTTTTGGTAGGTTTGATTCACTATGGTGGAGATGCGCTCGTCTAAATAGTCAGCATGGTTATAATTCGGAACAATCACACTCACTAATGGTCCGCTGGTGGGTAAGAGAGATGTTGATTTATCCTGCACTACTTCTTCAACTTGTTGTTTACCGCGACGTAAGAAGCCCGTCATTTGACCAGCCTTAACATTTGCAAACTGGTACAAACCAAACCAAGTCTTGCGTTGCAGTGCTTCATCACTATTGGTCAAATCTTCATAATGAACCGCACGATAATCGACTCCATAGCGTTTAAGAAGCTTCGCTGCATTCGTGGTATACGCACGAGTTAATTCTAAGGCACTTTCATCGTCTAATGCACTTTGCGCTTCGTAAGAAAGGGACTGGCGACGGAGCAGTGAATCAACGACAGCCGCTTCATCACGTAAGACCCAAATCACCTTAGCGTTGGGAAAACGATCCAACCACCAGGGTAAGGTCAGGCTCAAACGCGGGTCCTTAACCATCCACGGCCCGGCATAATGAAACCATTGACGTAACGAACTGCCCGTTGAAATTTTCAAATGTGCAGCATACAGGTCACGTGCTTGCAGCTCACTGAGACCCGATTGCATAGCGACTTCTAAAGACGCATCACCAGGTACGCTCCACCAATTCCCGCTTGCCTCTTCAAGCAATCTGTCATTGATGTCGATTGCATAAAGGGGTTCAGAATTGTGATCACATATGGCTCCAGGATATACCCCAGCAGAGGCCAGCGCTTGCGCTACCATAGTGGTTCCACTGCGGTGCATGCCTAGAATTAAAACGGGTGCCTGTATTTTAGTTTTTAACACGTATTTTCGAGCCTATGTCTAAGTCAAAGAAACTCGTTTTTATTCACATCCCAAAAACCGCAGGGACTTCCTTGCGACTTTTATTGGAATCCAATTACCCGGAAGCCGAAAGAGCCGCAATTTATTCGCACCAAGATTTAGACGAAAACCTTACGAAAGCACTGGCTGACCCAAAAATCAAATGTATCTACGGTCATTTTCCTTTGCGCCCGGTTATTATCGATTCTGACGCTACTGTGGTCACCCTGCTTCGCGAGCCTATCGCAAGGAGCATCAGCCATTACAACCATTACAGCAAGCGCATGAATGAAAAGCATGCAAAGCTCATGGAAGGTATCGAATCGCCAGAAGACTTTACAAAATTGGTCCAAAGCAATAACCGTCAAACGGCTTTTTTAAGCGGCTACCTCAACCAAAAAGAATTTTTGAAAGATTCTGAGGTACTCAATAAGGCCTTAGCTAATTTCGACCGACTTGATGCTGTTGGCTTCACAGCACATTACAGCGCTTCCATTGCATACTTCGGGGAAGTGTTGGATTGGAAAAACACGCAGGCAGAACACCACAATAAAGGCGGTAGTAAACCCGTAAGCAACCCCGATATCTGGGCAGCAATGAATGAATACGACCTGCCGCTGTATGCTGCGGCTCTCGAACGCTTTGCGCCAACGCTAGAAGCTTACAGAGGAAGAAAGCCACGCGTTCCGCGCGATCCATTACCAGAAAGAATAGTGAATTATTTACGCGCCCTCAGCTCAAAATTCTGACCCAGATAAACGCGACGTACCTGCTCATCCGCAGCCAATTCTTCAGCCGTACCACTTTTAAGAATTTTACCCTCAAACATGAGATAGGTGCGATCCGTGATTGCCAAAGTTTCTTGAACATTATGGTCGGTAATTAAGATACCGATGTTTTTTTTCTTTAGTCCAGCAACAATACCCTGAATGTCCTCGACTGCAATTGGATCTACACCCGCGAAAGGCTCATCCAATAGTATGAATTTAGGCTTCGTAGCGAGCGCTCGAGCAATTTCTGTTCGGCGACGCTCTCCCCCACTTAATAAATCGCCGCGGGTAGTTCGTATGTGCGTCAATCCAAACTCTTCGAGTAATTCTTCCAATCGAGTCGCTTGTGCTTCTTTCGAGAGCTTTGTCATCTCAAGAACGCCCCTGATGTTATCTTCAACACTCAGTTTTCGAAAAACCGAAGCTTCCTGAGCTAAATAACCGATCCCAAGTTGTGCACGCTTAAACATGGGCATTTTCTGTATGGACTGTCCATCGAGTAGAACGGCACCGCTGTAAGGACGGATAAGGCCTACTACGGTATAGAAACTAGTCGTTTTACCGGCCCCATTAGGACCTAATAAACCTACAATTTCGCCCTGATTCACTTCAAAGCTAACGTCGTTCACAACGGTTCTTGAACGGTATTTCTTGACGATGTTTTTTGCTTCTAGTTTCACGAGCGCGCGGCCTTTCTTTTAACAATACGTCGGCTTACCATGATACTGATTTGATACAATATCAACACAGGTAATGTGACTAAAATTTGCGATGCGAGATCTGGCGGTGTAATGATCGCACTCAACAACAATATACCAACGATGGCGTGTCGGCGATATTGTTTGAGTAATCCCGGGGTAACCATTCCCAATTTACTGAAGAAATAAACCACTATGGGTAATTGAAATAAAATTCCTGTAGCTAAGGTAATGGAACTCACCATACTGATGTACGAGGTTAAATCGATTCTATTTACTACCTCAGCACTCACCGTGTAAGTACCTAGAAACTGGATACTTAACGGCACAATTACATAGTAACCGAACAAGACACCTAATAGGAAAAGAAGGGTCGTAAAGAAAATAACACCTTTACTGCTTTTACGCTCTGTTTCGTGGAGTCCAGGTTTAACAAACCGCCAAATCTCCCAAAAAACATAAGGAAAAGCGATAATAGCACCTGCGACAAGCGAAACCCATAAGTGCATTTGAAACTGTCCGCTCATTCGCATATTTAAAAGTTCGAATGGAACTTCATCAAAACAGAATACATCACCACCCACGAAACTAGACAACCAACAGAAAAAGCGATAGGTAAGGAAATCAGGTTGCTTGGGGCCAAAAATCAACTGGTCAAAAACTAAAGACCGATTCATGAATGCCACTACTGAGAAAAGCACAATAGCTAATGAACTGCGCATTAAATGCCACCGGAGCTCCCCAAGGTGCTCCAAAAAACTCATTGAATTTTTAGTGTTCGCAGTGTTCATAGTTTCTTTCAAAGGCCAAAAATCCGAAAAACAATCTGTAGTACCTTCACAATCCGCTGAAAATTGGCGTATATTAAAAGGGAACAAACCACACGCTTATGTCGGTGAATTGGGAAGACCATTTAAAGACCTATTTCGGTTTTTCAGGATTTAAAGGAAATCAACAGGCCATTATCGAAAGTATCGCTGCCGGTAAAGACACTTTTGTCATCATGCCTACAGGTGGAGGTAAAAGCATGTGCTATCAGTTACCGGCACTTTCAAGCCCTGGAACAGCAATCGTTGTTAGCCCCTTAATCGCGTTAATGAAAAACCAAGTGGATGCCATTCGCGGGCATTCTGAAAAAGACAGCATTGCTCACGTACTTAATAGTTCTCTGACTAAAAAGGAAATGGAACAGGTACATGCCGACCTCCGCGCTGGCTTAACTAAATTACTTTACGTCGCACCGGAATCATTGAATAAAGCTGGTAATATCGAATTGTTTAAGGAAATCGAAATCAGTTTTTTCGCTATCGATGAGGCGCATTGTATTTCAGAATGGGGCCATGACTTCAGACCGGACTATAGGACCATAAAGCAAAGTGTTAAAGAATTGGGCCGTAAGCCTGTCATTGCACTCACTGCTACGGCTACTCCAAAAGTGCAGGCAGATATAATTAAAACCATGGGAATGGAGCAGCCGAACATCTTCCTTTCCAGTTTTAACCGGCCTAACCTATATTATGAGGTACGGCCGAAGCGAGATATCGACCACGACATTATTAAGCTACTCAGTCAGAATATTGGGAAAAGTGCTATTGTCTATTGTTTATCCCGTCAAAAAGTCGAGGATCTTGCAGCACAATTGCAGATTAACGGTATCAATGCACTGCCCTATCATGCGGGCTTAGAAGGCGCGAAACGAATAAAACATCAAGATGCCTTCTTGAACGAAGACTGCGATGTAATCGTTGCCACCATTGCCTTTGGCATGGGAATCGACAAACCCGACGTTCGATACGTTCTGCACTACGATATGCCTAAGAGCTTAGAGAGTTACTACCAG
Organism: Schleiferiaceae bacterium; assembly: GCA_029248145.1. Classification (GTDB taxonomy): domain Bacteria; phylum Bacteroidota; class Bacteroidia; order Flavobacteriales; family Schleiferiaceae; genus UBA10364. The sequence goes on from JAQWJX010000100.1 coordinate 8,953, forward strand.
GAGACAGGACGTGCTGGTCGCGATGGCGGTGAAGGCAAGTGTATTACCTATTTTGATATTAAAGATATCGAGCGCCTACAGAAGTTTTTGAGTAAAAAACCGGTGAGTGAGCAAGAGATTGGACGTCAGTTACTCGAAGAAGCAACCGGTTATGCTGAAGCAGCTACCTGTCGCCGTCGCGTACTCTTACATTATTTTGGAGAAGAGTTTCATGAAGACGATTGCGACAAGATGTGCGATAACTGCCGACATCCGCGTGAGAAAGTAGACGCTAGTGCAGAGCTTCTCGATACCATCGCCTGCGTAAATGAAACGCACGGAAAGTTCAAAACATCAGAAGTTATCAATATACTCCGTGGCAATAAGACTGCTATACTCGCCCAAAACGATGCAGAGACTCTGAAGACATGGGCAATCCAAAAAGATAAAACGGAGAGTCACCTCCGTGCAGTGATACGCCAAGGAATTATACGTCGTTACCTAGAAAAAAACATCGAAGCCTACGGGACGGTGCACGTTACAGAGAAAGGAAACGCAGGAAAACTTCCAAAGGCTTTTAGAGTACGTAAAGAGTTGAACTATCAGCAACTTAATAGTGGCGCGAACGACACTAAAAAAGTAGTTGCAATGGACGACACATTGTTTGGGGTTCTAAAGGACTTAAGAAAAAAGATTGCGCAATCAAAAGGGGTGCCACCGTATGCTGTATTTGCAGAAAATTCTTTAAGCGAAATGGCGACTATCTATCCTTGTACACTCGATGAATTGAAAAATGTTCAAGGCGTGGGCGAAGGCAAAGCGAAAAAATACGGCACACCCATTGTCGAGGCCATAGCAGTCTATGTCGAGGAAAATGATATTGATCGTCCTCAGGATATGGTTTTTAAAAGTGTTGCTAATAAAAGTGCGCTAAAGGTATATATCATTCAAAGTACGGACCGCAAATTACCCCTGGAAGATATCGCAAGCGCAAAGGGACTAAAAATGCAGGATCTAATTATTGAAATGGACCGCATTGTTCAGAGCGGCACGAAAATCAATATCGACTATTACCTAGAAGATATTATGGATGAAGACAGTATTGAAGAGGTATTTGACTTTCTTACAGAAGAATGTGAGAGCGGCTCTATGACAGAATTGCTTGAGGAGTTTGGAGACGACTATGATGAAAATGAATTACAGTTATTACGGCTCAAATTTTTCTCCGATGTTGCGAACTAAACATTAAAAAAGCCCGCTTGAAGCGGGCTTTTTTAATTCTGATAGAGCAATTCTAACTCTTCTAGTTCATTTTCTAGCGAAACGCTAGCTGTGGCGCTACTGTAAGTCAGTAGAAACTGGATAGTTTTTTCAGACGCATCCACGTCCAAGTTTTCATAAGGTAGTGTTTTGGCCATAGCGACTCTTTTGAGATTACTAGGGAATAACGAAATCAGTCACCACCTTCGTATGACGTACACAAAAAATTATCCTTCAAGACTGATATTGTGTGTAACCATAAGTTTTTGAATGTTAGTTATTGCATAACGCATGCGACCTAACGCCGTATTAATACTAACGTCAGTCTCTTCTGCTATATCCTTAAAACTATAACCGCAAAAAACACGAAGCTCTAAAACCTTGCGCTGCTCCTCGGGTAATGCATCGATTAAACGGTGCAAATCTTCGCTGATTTGAGCTTCAATTAATGCAGCTTCCATGGGCTGATCAGACTCCCCATAAGTATCAAATACCGTGTATTCACCGCTTGTTCGCACTTCTTTCTTTCGCGATTCTCTGCGAAAATGATCTAGGGTTGTATTATTTGCGACTCGCAAGGCCCAAGGCAAAAATTTACCTTTTTCCTCATATTTAGATTTGCGTAAGGAACGAATGATTTTGATAAACGTTTCTTGAAACAAATCATCTGCAACCTGGCGGTCCTGTACTTTACTGTAAATCTGGAGAAAGATTCGCTTTTTATGACGACGAATCAACACTTCCAAGGCAATTTCCTGACCATTACGGTAACACTCCACTAATTCGTGGTCTGCTAGCTTTCCTAAGTTCATAATAAAGGATTTAACGTAATGGTCGTCCTATAGGCGAAGTGTTTTTAGTGATTAATTCTGATGTGAATATAAAAGTAAAGAAACAAAAACTGTTCCAATTCGGTTAAATTTGTTGTTTGCCCTCCACCTTAGACTATGACGACACACATCGAAATTAAGCGCGCAGCAGTTCACAACCTTAAAGAAGTGAGCGTTAACATACCTAGAAATCAACTGGTTGTAATTACCGGTGTTAGTGGTTCTGGAAAAAGCTCGCTGGCTTTTGACACACTTTTTGCGGAGGGACAACGACGTTATGTTGAAAGCTTAAGTGCCTATGCCCGTCAATTTCTAGGGAAATTAGACAAACCAAAAGTCGAATACATCAAAGGAATTCCTCCTGCGGTAGCCATTCAACAGAAAGTAACTAGTCGTAATCCGAGGTCCACAGTAGGTACGACAACAGAGATTTATGACTATCTAAAATTACTCTTCGCGAGAATTGGAAAAACGTTTAGCCCTGTTTCCGGCGAATTAGTAAAACGTCATAACGTGAGTGATGTGATGAAAGTTATCCATCAGCTTGACGATGGAACGCGATTTCTAATTACCGCACCGGTAACATTTCATGACCGAACAGCACTTGAACATCTATCAATTCTTTCAAAGCAAGGTTTTGCTAGGATTTTGGTGAACGACGCCATCGTAAGTATTGAAGAAATTCTCGAACAAAACACGTACACCTCTAACCAAATACAACTGGTTGTGGATCGTGCAGTAGTGCGTATCGATGATGAGGACAATGACTACCGTCTACAAGACTCCATTCAAACCGCATTCTATGAGGGACGTGGTACCTGTGAATTGCGATTTATGGACAATCACCCTACCATCGAATTCAATAGCCTGTTCGAGTTAGACGGTATGAGCTTTACCGAACCTACTCTTCATTTATTCAGCTTCAACAATCCCTTAGGCGCTTGTCCGAGTTGCGAAGGCTTTGGATCCATTATGGGTATTGATGCAGATTTGGTTGTGCCTAATCCTCATTTAAGCGTGTATGAGGGATGTATTGCTCCTTGGAAGGGAGAAACCATGGGTAAATGGAAAGATAAATTTATCCTTGGAGCGTCGGCTTACGATTTTCCAGTGCACCGACCGTATATAGACCTCACCGAAAAAGAAAAAACGCTGCTTTGGGAAGGCGCAAAAGGCGTAAAGGGTATCAATGCGCTATTTAAGCACCTAGAAAGTAAAAGTTATAAAATTCAGTTTCGCGTAATGTTAAGTCGTTACCGTGGGAGAACTGTATGTGGCACATGTAAAGGTAAAAGACTGAAACCTGAAGCGAATTATGTTAAAGTGGATGGGCGTTCACTAAGTGACCTAGTCGAGTTACCATTACGAAAGCTAAAAATCTTTTTTCAAGACCTCGATTTAGACGAGCAAGACGCGAGCATTGCGAAGCGTTTACTTACCGAAATCACCACACGCATTGACTTTCTTATTTCTGTAGGCCTCCCCTATCTAACCTTAAACCGCGTCTCTAGCACTTTGAGCGGTGGAGAAAGCCAGCGCATCCAACTTGCCACCTCTCTAGGCTCTTCGCTCGTGGGGTCGCTATATATACTAGACGAACCCAGTATAGGTTTGCACCCGAAAGATGCACAACAGCTAATTACGGTTATTGAGGCATTACGCGACAATGGCAACACAGTTGTCGTTGTAGAGCACGAAGAAGCCTTCATGCGTGCTGCTGATTTTCTCATTGATATAGGTCCGGCTGCAGGCAATTTAGGCGGAGAAATTCTCGCTGCTGGCGTCCCGAAAGACGTCCTGAATCATGAGACGTCGTTAACGGCTGCCTATTTAAACGGTACACAGCAAATTCCTTTACCTCAATTACTTCGCAAACCATCAGGTGAAATCATTTTAGAAGGCGTACGCCAACATAATCTTAAAGGATTTGATGTTTCTATACCCCTAGGGGTCTTCAGTGTGGTAGCAGGAGTAAGTGGTTCTGGTAAGAGTACACTTATCAAGCAAATTCTTTATCCCGCATTAAAGAAGCATTTGGAAATGGTCGGAGAACGCCCAGGCATTCACAAAGCATTGAAGGGCGATTTAAATGCCATTCAGCACGTAGAGATGGTCGATCAAAACCCGATTGGTAAATCCTCGCGCTCCAACCCAGTAACCTATCTCAAAGCCTACGATGATATTCGAAATCTTTTTGCTAGTGAAGAATTGGCACGTATAAGAGGCTATAAAGCCAAACATTTTAGCTTTAATACAGACGGCGGAAGATGTGATACCTGCAAAGGCGAGGGCGAAGTAACGATTGAAATGCAGTTTATGGCGGATGTACATCTTCCGTGTGAAGCCTGCAACGGCAAACGATTCAAGGCAGAAATACTCGAAGTAAAATTCCACGGAAAAACCATTTCGGATATACTAGATTGCACTATCGATGAGGTTATCGAATTCTTTAAAGAACATAACCAAGGGAAGATTGCAAATAAGCTACAACCATTGCAAGATGTTGGCTTAGGCTATGCGCATGTAGGTCAGAGCAGCTCTACGTTAAGCGGAGGTGAAGCCCAGCGCGTTAAATTGGCCTTTTTCTTATCTAAAGGAATCAAAAACGGTAAAACTCTTTTTCTGTTTGACGAACCCACAACAGGACTGCATTTTGACGATGTAAAAAAGCTTCTTCGAGCATTCAATGAATTGGTTGATCTAGGGCATACCGTTCTTGTTATTGAGCACGATTTAGATGTGATAAAGCGCTGTGACCACGTGATTGAAATCGGACCAGAAGGAGGTGAATTAGGTGGTCAACTGCTCTACGCCGGATCACCAAATGAATTGATCTCAGTAGAAGGAAGCCCAACTGGGGAAGCCATGAAATCGCAAGACTCTTAAAAGTCTCAATCGAGACATTGTTGGTCAAAAACTATACACTACCGAAATAAGTCGGAAACCCAAAACGCTTTATTTAATTAGAGTATAGAAAAATGTAGCGTTTGTATTACTACATTTGAAATGTACCCGAAAGGGTAGCTTAGGTTTATTGGTTTGGTATACGGTCCGCTTCGGCGGACCGTATCTTTTTTACCCTATCCCTATTTCATTTGCGATCCAGCACATTGATAGAGTAATACTGCAGCTGCAACGCTTACGTTTAAACTATCTACAGCATTTCCCTCCATGGGAATAACAATGTTTTCGTAGCCCTTCTCTAGCCAACTGGAAGATAGACCTTCACTCTCCTCTCCCAATATAATTGCTGATTTCGGCGCCCAATTCACCGCATACATGGATACTGCATCCTCATGCATGTGCGTTATGTATCCAGTAAAGCCACTGTCATTCAGCCATTGTTGTACTTGATCGCTAGATCCCATAAAAATGGGAAGCTCAAACAGTGCTCCTGTAGCATTACGAACGACGTTGGGACCGAAAGGATCCAGTGCGGGATCCGCCAAAACGATAGCTCCTGCGCCTGCCGCCAAAGCCGTACGCATAATTGCCCCTAAGTTCCCTGGTTTTTCGATGCCTTCGACTACAACTATACGATACGCTGCATCAAGAATCTTCGAACGTGATGCGAAGCTGCTATCTGGACGATAGAATACTGCTACCACATCTTCAGTAGCGTTACGATATGCAATCTTATCGTAGACTTTAGCAGATACCTCAAAATGTTCAGCACTTTCTGGAACACCTTCTACGGGCGAAGCTTGCTCTAACGTCCATAACTCTTTCATCTCCCATTTACAGGCCAATGCCCTCGCTACTTCACGGCGGCCTTCAACAACACAAACTCCAAAGATTTTGCGCGCTTTACTTTTAGAGACTAATTGAACAATCTCCTTTACTTTTGGATTACTAAGACTAGAAATGTAGCGGCTCATATATATGGCTAAAAATAATAGACCAAAGAAAATCAATTTAGAGGACTTAGGAGGCTTTGTATTTAGTACAAATCCAGAATTCGAACCTCCGGCATTTGAAGAAAGTGATGAAGAATCCTTAAAACCTGGCGAACAGCTACTAGAGCTTTATTTCGAAAAGAAAGGCCGTGGCGGTAAGCAAGTCGTAATCATTAGAGGCTTTCAGGGTAATGAAAAAGAACTTAAAGACTTAGGTAAAGTACTGAAACAACATTGCGGTGTGGGTGGTAGTAGCAAGGACAGTGAAATCATCCTACAAGGTAATGTTCGCGATAAAGCGACCGATTATCTGCAAAAAAAAGGGTACAAAACAAAGCGAATCGGTGGGTAATGCCTTCAATAAACCCATGAACTAAAAAAAAGCGTTTTTTTTTGAGAAATCTCACACCATAAAAAAACGTGTCTCAATTTAGACTACCGGACTGCCGCTAGTGCTTTTTCGTAGGCTTCCTCATACATAGGAACAATCTTTTCAATAGAGAACTTCTTCGCATGTTCAAAAGCCTGCTGTTTGAATTGGGCCAATTTTTCCTCATCCTGCAACAAGGATAAACCATGAGCTGCCATTTCTTCAATTGCCCCAGGAGATGCCAAATAACCCGTAACGCCATGTATATTTACCTCTGGTATCCCGCCCGAATTGGTGCTGACAACGGGAACCTTTGCAGCCATTGCCTCCAATGCTACCAAACCAAAGCTCTCTTTTTCCGAAGTCAATAAAAAGAGATCACTCATGCAGAGCAATCGGCGTACTTCTGTGGTCTTACCTAAAAACCTTACTTTTTCAGCGATTCCTAAATCCCGAACTTGCTGCTCTGCCCTTTCTCGTTCTGGACCATCGCCTAACATAAGTAAGATTGCGTCTTCTTCTTGAGCGATTCGGTGAAATATCTCAATCACATCTGGTATTCGCTTAACCGGACGCATATTTGAAATATGAATCACTACTTTTTCGTTATTCGGGGCTATCTGAGAGCGATTACATTGGTCTGAGATGTTATAAAGATCGATATCTATAAAGTTAGGTATCACATCTATTTCACTTTTGATCACAAAAGAACTTAAAGTATCCTTTTTCAAGCTTTCACTTACACTTGTAACCACATCACTCTTGTTAATAGAGAAGGTCACGGCAGGTTTGTACGAAGGGTGTTTTCCAACTAGAGTAATATCTGTGCCATGAAGTGTGGTAACAACAGGCAAATACTTGCCTTTTTCTAACAAGATTTTTTTGGCCATATACGCCGCATAAGCATGCGGAATAGCATAATGCACTTGCAATATTTCAATACCCTCAGTCAATACGGTATCTACCATTTTTGAACTCAGCGCTAATTCATAAGGCTGGTATTCGAACAACGGATAATCATGCACATTTACTTCATGGTAAAATATGTTAGGCTCTAATATGTCTAAACGGACTGGCTGACTGTAGGTTATGAAGTGGATTTCATGACCCTTTTTGGCCAATTGGATGCCTAATTCTGTAGCAACCACTCCCGATCCTCCATAGGTAGGATAACAAACAACTCCAATTTTCATGCGGCTAAGGTATTTCTCTTAATTAAGGGCGTCGTAAATGTACTCTTGAATATTGGTTCGAACATCCATTTTACTGAGTTTCCAATTCTCAGCGTCGGGAAAGGTCCTATTGCTTAAAAAAATATAAAGCAGCTGCTCTTTAGGGTCTATCCACACCATTGTACCAGTAAAACCCGTATGACCAAAACTTTGTTCAGACGCACAAGTACAACTGGGTCCTGGCCCGTCTTCTAACTGTTTCCGATCGAACCCCAAACCTCGCCTATTCTGTAACTCGCAAAACGCGCACCCACTGAATAAATCTATCGTTGATTCTTGAAAATAGCGATGGCCGCCATAGTAGCCACCATTCAAATACATCTGCATCATTTTCGCCAAGTCGTTTGCATTCGCAAACAATCCTGCATGACCCGCAACGCCATTCATCATGGCAGCACCCATGTCGTGAACAGTACCGTGGACCGTTGTATTGCGCCAGTATCCATCTATCTCGGTGGGAATAATTTCACTCCTCGAGAATCCGTTCTCTAATGGATTGTAGGTCAATCGATGTGCACCCAGCGGTGCATAGAAAGTATTTGCTACCCATCTGTCAAGGGACTCGTTGAATCGTTCTTCGAGCATTTCTTGAAATAAATAATACCCCAGATCGGAATAGCGATAGTCGGTTCCTTTCAATGGGCTCTTCGCCAACATTGCGAACATGGTATCGCGAATGTTCGAGCGTAAATACATACCACGAACTACTTCGTTGTGCGCCTCTGAAGGGACATTGCTGTACCAATAGGCTTTTGTACTGTCGTTTTCTATCGTTGATGCATAGAAGGGGATCCAAGCCTCCAAGCCACTTTGGTGTGCCAGGACATCTTCGAAAACCAATTTTTCTTTGTCTGAACCCTTTAATCGATTTGTATGATTACCAAGGGTCGACTTTAAAAGTAGTGGCTGCTTTTCGTACCATGTCATAATACCGGGAAGTGTCGCGGTAATCTTCGTGACAGAAGCAATATCATAAAGGTCTGTCCATTCCACTGGATCGCTTTCCGAATAAGTTTGCGAACCAAACGCCTTATCATAGATAACTGTCCCTTGACGAGCCACGATAATCTGTGCTCCAGGGGTGGCACCTTGTACGATGGCATGTTGAACGGTAGAATCAATACGATTTAAAGGCCCCGCATCAAGGCCCACCTCAAAAGGGAGGCCGTACTTCAGTCGAAGTAGCTCTTCAGTTTTCTGACCATCACCAGCCGCTCCCCAGTGTCGGAGGTCAACGGGCAAAGTACCTTTGGTTTTTCTTGCACCAAACAAAAATTGGGGCGCGAGCAGTTGCGCATATTCGTTATTCTCATACATCACTAAAATACGCACATTCTCACCTAGACTTGGATAGGTTAACACCCCATACGGATTTGCAAAATGAAGTAGATATACTGGTTTGCCTGTGGCTGATAAACGCCTCAGAAATTCCTGCTCATAGGATTCCAATTTGTAACGCTTCCAAGGGTTCTTGATATTTTGATGAAAGCTTACCACAAAAGCATCTTTGGATGCCATTTCGCTATCGTCCACATCAACCCCATCGTGGTGGGGCATTTCCTGGTAGCGATCGAGATATTGCTTCACCGTTCCCGCAGATTGAAAATCGCCGATGGCGATGTGTAAAAAGTCTTGCTCCAAATTTTTAATTGGAAAAGGCGTAGTCCCTGTTTGCAATAAAGTAGCAGCGTCCCGAATAAGTTTAAACGAAACCCTTTGATTCTCATCCTCCCTCTCAAAAGG
>JAQWJX010000101.1:0-3425 GCA_029248145.1 Schleiferiaceae bacterium
TTATGACGATATTGATTGGAGTTTATATGATGACCTTGGCTTTGAGGATGAAAGCATTAAGCGTTATGCTAATGCTAAGATCGAAGGACTTTCTCCCGCAAAGCTTATTTCTTTTGGGTATGATTTCCAAGGTCCATACACTATTACTGCAGACGTAGATAAAGACGGCCGTCCGACCATTTCTGGTGGAGATCCGATACAGGTGAATTCAACAGCGGGTATTCGTGCGGGTTTCAACCTTCCAGTAGTCAGCCAGACCAATCTTGTATGGCAGATGGGCGCCAATTATTGGAACACTTCCTATACTTATGCTGAAGCGCCGACTTCTTCAGACAACCCATTGCACCAGACGCTCTCTGAGCACGGTCTTCGCACTTCTGGTATTAACACCACAGTGTACAAGCCACTGGATGAAGAGCAATTTATCCTTTTCCAGGGGTCTGCAGATATGAGCGGTACCTACGGTTCTTCTCTTATGCCTGCTAAATATCTAAAATATTCGGCGGCTGTATTATGGGGTAAGCGTCCTACTGAAAAGAAACAGTGGGCTGTAGGTGTAGCACGTACATACCGCGTCGGCGAGTTAAACTACATCCCCGTTATCTTGTACAACAAGACAAGCGCAAACAACAAATGGGGTACCGAAGCATTGTTCCCGGCTCGAGTGCACGTTAGAAGAACTATCAACCCGCGTAATATGGTATTCTTAGGGTATGAGCTGCAAGGTCAGTCGTTCCGTATGTACGAGAATGAAAACTTAGGCTTTGATATTCGCGACGAAGATTTAGAGATCCGTCGTGGAGAAATTCGCGTACGTGCAATTTACGAGTTCTCATTAAAGAACTTCATTTGGATGTCGGTTCAAGCAGGGTATCGTATTAACTATCGTTACGATGTTGATCGCTTAGTCTCAGGTCCTGATATTTACCGTGCATTCGGTGTATTAGACGCTCCAGATTATGCACAGCTCAATGCGCTAACAAATCCATTCTACGTGAATGTGAGCGTAAACTTAGTGAGTCCATAAATAGGTGTTTTAATAAAATAAAAATGCCCCGCATGCGGGGCTTTTTTATTTGTAAGATTGGGTGTTTCAGAGAACGGAAATGCTGTGAATAATGGCGATTAGGTTAGAAGATAAATTAAATATGTCGAGAAGAACTAGGGTATTTATAACTAAACGAAAACATTTATTGACTCGTTTGCCTTTGGCAGCGCTATTCATTCTGATTTTTGCCTTAAGCCCTGTTTTGATTGGTATAAGCGGAGCTTGGATTTCTGAATTAACAAGTGGCATTCCCTGTAATAATGAAGGCAATTGTGTTTGGCTAGTATTACCATGGTTAGGAATGATAACTTTTCCAATCGGTGTAATCTTGTTCATAGCTTTATTGATTATTACCATGATTGATTTTCTCTCTTTAGTCAATCGGAAAACTAACTAGTATGATGAGTTTTATGCAGAGGGTAAGATTAGCATTAACATGGAACGTTAGAATGCTTCGGTATGTATTAATTTCACTTCTATCGTCACAGTTTGGGTTAACATCATGCAGTATTGACGATGGTGAACAGTTAGTTCAGTCAGAGTCCAGTGCTTGTTTTGAAGATTTTCATAACGATTCAATCTCTCTAGGTAGAGTGTTGACGAAATACGAAGACAAGTTAAATTCCTTAACGGGAGCTCATGTATTGGAGGACGGAAGCGGCGCCATGATTGCAAGAGCATGGCTTACAGAGTATGCAGAAGAAACAATAGACATACAGTATTTCATCTTCTCGTTAGATAATATTGGTTTAATAGCTACAGATTACATTGTTCAAGCAGCCGAGAGGGGGGTCAAGGTTAGAATTCTAGTCGATGATATAATGATTGATGCTGATGTAGCGGATATTCTCTTATTTGATGCTCATCCAAATATAGACGTGCGGATATATAACCCAGGTGTGAACTTGGGGAAAAACTTGTTACAAAAAATCAAGAAACTCGGCTTAGATTTTAGAGGTGCTAATCAAAGAATGCACAACAAAACATTCATTGTTGATGGTACAGTAGCCATAACGGGTGGAAGAAATATTGCAGACGAGTACTTCGATTTCGACCATACTTACAATTTTAGAGATCGGGATATATTACTTCTTGGTAAAGGAGTGAAACAGATAGAGAAGTCCTTTGAAGAGTTTTGGAACGATTCTTTGAGTGTTGGAATTGTTGAGTTGACACCGTTGAATAAATCAAAGGATTATACAAAAGATGCTTTTGATAAGTTGCATGCGTATGCATGTGATCCGTTAAACTTCTGGCCTCAAATTAGAACGCGCATAGCAACGTTTCCAAATCATCTTGAAGAGTTAGTGAAAAATGGCGATGTAGTTTGGCTGGATAAGTTGCAGTTTATTTCTGATGATCCTGGTAAGAATGCCTCTAAATCTGGTTTAGGTGGGGGTGGAAAAACTACGGATGCGTTGATATCCTTGGTTAAAAACGCACGTAGTTCAATTGATATACAAACCCCTTATTTAGTTACTAGTGATGATAGTAAGAATCTGTTTAAACAAGCTGTAGATCGTGGGGTCAAAGTCAGAATCTTAACGAATAGTCTGGCTTCAACAGATAATGTAGAAGCATTCAGCAGTTACCAGACGGACCGAAAGGAACTTTTACGTATCGGAATAGAACTGTATGAATTTCGTCCTGATGCTAAATCGCGTATGAGTTCGATGACGAGTGAGTTAGTGGATTCACTTCTTGAGCCTCCTATCTTTGGCTTGCATGCAAAATCTATGGTCATTGATAACTCAACTACAGTTATTGGAACCTTTAACCTGGATCCGCGTAGCGCAAATTTGAATACGGAATGCATCGTTATTGTTGAGTCTGACTTACTCACGTTATCTGTGTTAGATGGGATGAACAAAGATTTTAATCCAGAAAATTCATGGCGGGTTACGGACGATTACAATCCAGATTTTGAAGTGTCAAAGTATAAACGAATCAAAACTTGGACCCGAAAAATTATACCTAAAGACATTTTGTAGGATTGATCTAGGTAGGTTAGTGGTATTTAATCACTTCCTCCGTTGGGAGTCTTCGGCGCGGTCCCCAAAAACCGTGCTCTTCACCTTTTCCGCAGCCGATGACCATGTTAATTTCCGCACGACGAGGTAGGCCAAGTATCTTCTTAACTCTATTTGCGTCAAATCCTTCCATAGGACACGTGTGGAATTCTTCCGAAGCCATGCTTAACATGAAATTCTCTGCTGCGAGCGCAGCACTCTTATGAACGGTTATTCTTTGTTGTGCGTGTCCTTCTGCTCGATAAATAGGTCTAAATAAACCTATAGAAAAGGAGAGGAGTCTCCTGTACAACCCAAAAATACCTAGGCCGTCATTCATGTAAGAGAAAGGCATGAGTTTAGTATAA
>JAQWJX010000135.1:0-3573 GCA_029248145.1 Schleiferiaceae bacterium
ACGACTGGCTTTTCGGTCTTACGGAGCAGTTCAGAAATGATTTTATCAAATTCCGTTAAGCCCGCTTGCAGATCTAAAACAAAGAGAACTACAGTGGATTCTTCAAGCGCCAACTCCACCTGACGGCGAATTTCCGCTTCGAAAACATCTTCCGAGCCTTCTATATAACCACCAGTATCAATGACAGAAAATTCCTTTCCGTTCCAGTCACTCTTGCCGTAGTGGCGATCGCGAGTCACACCTGCAACGCTATCAACAATAGCGTCACGGCGTTGTATGAGACGATTAAATAATGTGCTTTTCCCAACATTTGGGCGTCCCACAATGGCAACGATATTACTCATAATTAATTCTTATAACCAAAACGCTTCAACTGCAAATCGTTGTCGCGCCAATTCTTCTTTACCTTAACAAAGGTCTCTACGTGCACCTTCTTTGCGAAAAATGCTTCCAATTGCTTACGAGCACCTATTCCTACTGCTTTTAGTCGACTTCCCTTGTGGCCAATTATGATGCCCTTTTGAGAATCGCGGGCAACATAGATGATGCATCGCATGCGTATAATATCCTCGTCTTCCTTGAATTCCTCAACGTCTACCTCAACACTGTAAGGAATCTCTTTCTTGTAATTCAGAAGGATTTGTTCTCTAATAATCTCACTAACAAAAAAGCGTTCCGTTTTATCTGTAAGTGCGTCTTTATCAAAATACGGCGGACTCAGTGGAACCAATTCCTTAAGCCGGCTCAATAAATAGTCTGTATTTGCCCCTTCGAGGGCACTAATGGGGATAATCTCAGCATTAGGCAAGCTGGTCTTCCAGTACCCAACTTCCTCCTCTAGAGCTTCCTGTGTGGTGGTGTCAATCTTATTGACAATCAAAAGCACGGGAATTGAGGTGGTGGCCAATTTTTGAAAGAAGCCCTCATCCTTCAAGGCGCGATCTCCTGGCTCTACCAGATACAAGAATACATCAGCATCTTCAAAAGCATCCGACACGAATTTCATCATGTGCTCTTGCATTTTATACGCTGGTTGAATGACCCCGGGCGTATCTGAAAAGACAATCTGGTATTCAGGCTCGTTTAGAATGCCAAAGATGCGGTGACGTGTAGTTTGTGCTTTTGGTGTGATGATGCTCAAACGCTCACCGACCATAGCATTCATAAGGGTACTCTTCCCTACGTTGGGATTCCCGATGATATTGACAAAACCGCTCTTGTGTTCCATGCGGCAAAGATGCAACTAAATCGCGCAGTTCTCGGTACTATTGATGCAGTTAAAACTTCAGCTGCTCATCTTTGTCCCAAAGTCCCCAAGAGGCACCTACATCACCTTCTTTTTCAATCTTCCAACTTTCATCAAATGAAGAGAAGTAGAACATAGGAATATCTTCAGCGGCAGACCAACGCTGAGCGCTGATGAAATACTTCAAGCTATTTTCAAACGAAGCCTGCGCACCACCGATGCTTTGACCGCTGCTCGGCCAACCCGTTTCAGTGATTAAAACAGGCTTGCCCTTACCCGCAATCTTTGCCTCCATATACATCTGTTTCATATACATCAACGAATAATCTAAAGCGCAGCCTTCCCAATAGGGGTAACAATTAGCCAAGATGACATCGCATGCATCGCTGACTTCTGGATGATTTGTAAACTCATAATAGGCATCTACATAACCCACAGGAACACCAGAAACCTCAGCTTTCACACGCTCGATGTATTTTACCAAAGCCGACGCTTCAAGATCTTCGCGGTACAATACTTCGTTACCTACTGCAGCGACATCCACTGCACCTTGCTTACACAAAGCGATGAGCCCTGCAATCTCTGCTTCGTTTTTCTCTAGATCGTCCCCGAGCCATGCACCTACTAGAGTTTTGATACCCATTTCATGTGCAATCTGAGCGATGAACTCATTGCCTTCGATACAAGAAAAGGTGCGCACCCAGGAAATGTGTGGCTTAAGAATGCTCAATTTTCTTCGAACCTGGGCTTCCGTGAGTTGATCACCAGGCTGTTGGCCTTCGTCGTAGGCACTAAAGCAAATGCCATGAATCCCATCGTTAAGCAGATTTCGGCTTATGCTTTTGAGCTCTTCTACTGGATGTTCTACGGCAGTAATGCCCGCCAATGACATGAATTTTTCCTTTCTAAACGACATAATTGCGCCTTAAAAATTATTCGATTTATTGATTTCGTTGGTCCAATTTCGCGCGGACCTCACGCGCATATTTTTCATCGACACTGTACTTCCACATGACCCCTATGGCAATGAGCGTACAAAGTATAGGTAAGCCAGAGAAGACTATTCTTAATTGGTCTACAGCGCCTTCAGGCTGAGCTACTGCTCCACTTTGGTAATTCACCAACGTGAGAATCAAGCCACTCAATGCTCCCGCAAAAGCAAAACCAAGCTTAACCATCCACCAATAGATCGCACCGAATACGCCTTCACGACGCTTTCCAGTTTTTAATTCGTCAATGTCCAAAACATCTGAAGTCATTGACATCATGATGGTAAACAACCCACCGATACCAAAAGAGTGGAATGGTAAAGCGAACAAAAACAGATACGGTTTCCCTGGAACCATTAAGAACCAAAGCATAATGTATCCAATGATGGAAATGCTCTGTGAGATGATGAAGGCACGCTTTTTACCCAATTGTTTTGACATGCGAGCAACAATAGGAATGACTAAGAACGTAGTCACGAGTGCACCAACACTCCCGAAGAGTGTAGGCCAAACTCCCACGGCCGAAGCATCGTCGTTGAACAAATGACTCTTTATGATGAAGAAGGTAAAGCTCGCTATGGTATTGAAACCGTTAAAGATCAAGAACGTCGTGACGCACAACTTACGGAAGGAAGGCAAAGCAAATGCCTCAACGAAACTCCTGCGAATGCTTCATAAGCTGCGAATGATATTTCCAATGCTGATCGACTCATAATCAGTCCGGTCCAAAGTGGATTCTCCTTTGATAAAAATGGCAGGTACCATCGCACAGATGGTAAATACAATCCCAACCCAAACCGCTAGGGTCCGGGTCGCCACATCTCCCGACGGGAACCAATCTGGATCGTACATGATGACCCAGAACCATGGTGCAATGACCCAAGCCCATTGACCAATCCATTGCGAGATTGCCATAACTGTAGTACGCTCGTGAAAATCATTGCTCATCTCATAGCCCATACTTACGTACGGCACACCGAAAATGGTAAGACCTAAATAGAACACAAACGACCAAAGCATGAAATACGTAAAGTTGTAGGACAATGTATTTTCACGGTAGACCTGCCATAATAAGATGAAGGAAATACCCATTAGAAGTGCGCCTATGAAGACATACTTTCTTCGGCGACCCCAGCGCGAACGTGTATTATCAGAAATAAATCCCATGATAGGATCTAAGATGGCATCAAAGGCCCGAGGCGCAAAGAAAATCACCCCCCACATCCATCCAGGAAAACCTAAGTCTTGTACCAATACGACCATAAAAATACTCATGGCAGCTGGGAACATCTGATTCGCTAACATCCCAACTCCAAAAGCAATCTTCTGGCCCATGGG
>JAQWJX010000160.1:0-2376 GCA_029248145.1 Schleiferiaceae bacterium
GGCTTTGGCCGCATCGGACGTTTAACATTTCGCAACCTTATCGAAAGTGATAAAGTTGAGGTAGTTGCTATCAATGACCTCACGGCAGTAGATATGCTTGCCCACCTTTTGAAGTACGACAGTGCACACGGTCGTTTCAACGGAACTGTTGCGCATACTGAAAACAGCTTGATCGTCAATGGTAAAGAAATTACCGTTTACGCGCAACGTGATCCTGAAATGCTCCCATGGGGTGAGATCGGTGTTGACCTTGTTATTGAGTCTACAGGATTCTTCCGTGACGCGGAAGGGATGGGAAAACACATCAAGGCAGGTGCCAAAAAAGTAGCACTGAGCGCGCCAGCATCGGGTGATATAAAGACCATCGTTTTAGGTGTAAACGATGACCAATTGACCGATTCGGATACCATGGTAAGCAATGCTTCATGTACTACCAACTGTTTGTCTCCAATGGCAAAGGTTTTGGACGAAAAATTCGGAATCGAAAGCGGTTTCATGTGTACCATTCACGCATACACTTCTGACCAACGCATTCAAGATGCGCCACATTCAGATAAGCGCCGTGCTCGTGCTGCTGCAGTTAACATGATTCCAACTTCTACCGGTGCAGCTAAAGCAGTTGCTTTAGTATTGCCGCAGTTGAAAGGAAAGTTAGACGGCTATGCAATGCGCGTTCCTACCATCACTGGTTCTGCAACTGACCTCACGGTTCAATTAAGCAGAGAAGTGACTGCAGAAGAAATCAATGCAGCGATGAAAGAAGCTGCTGAAGGCCCGTTGAAAGGCATTCTTATGTATACCGAAGACCCTATCGTTAGCTCCGATATCGTTGGCGATAAGCACAGTTGTATTTTCGATGCAGGGGTTACGAGCGCAAAAGGAAACCTTGTGAAGGTTCTAGGATGGTACGACAACGAAGCAGGTTATTCTGCACGTTTAGCAAACCTAGTAGAACGTTTAGCCTAAATAATTAATACTGGACCGCGCCTTTCACAAGGCGCGGTCCGCTATTTAAACCGTATGATACTAATCGCCGAAAGTGGTTCTACAAAATGTGATTGGGTGGCTCTGAACCCAGATGGTTCCGAATACAAACGATTCTCCACTATGGGGTTCAATCCCTATTTCCACTCTGCGCCCTTCATTCATGAAGAGCTAAGCAGTAATGGCGTCGTTTCTAACTTACACGGTAGTGTGGATTTCGTCTATTTTTATGGTGCAGGCGCCTCCAGCGAAAGCTTAAAAGACATTATTCACGACGGTTTAAAACGCGTCTTCATAAACGCGACCATTAATGTTGACCACGATTTAGTCGCGAGTGCCTATTCAACCTATACCGGTGAACCCGCTATAACTTGTATTTTGGGCACTGGCTCTAACAGCTGCTTTTTCGACGGTGAGACTGTGAGTGATGAAGTACCTGCATTAGCCTACATATTAGGAGACGAAGGGTCCGCCAGTTTTATTGGAAAACGTCTGGTTTCCGATTTTCTTTACAAACGCCTTCCAGAAGAGATGGCTGTTGACTTTTTTGATACCTATGGGTTGGATAAAGATGAAATCGTCTCCAGCGTATACAATAAACCGAATGCCAATGTTTATCTCGCCTCTTTCAGCCGTTTTGCAGGTAAGCACATGGAACATCCATATATTAAAATGATTGTGCGTGAGGGCTTTGCTAAATTCGCTGACATTCATATTGGCTGTTTCGACAACGCGACAGACGTTCCAGTACATTTCGTTGGTTCTGTTGGCGCGATTTTCCACGAAATTCTTGAAGAGGTTCTAGAAGAACGCGGTTTCCACTTGGGCCAAATCATGCGCAAACCAGTAGACGGTTTAATCAAATACCATTTAGAATACCTAAATATCTTAAATGCCTACCAGGTCTAACTAATGATTAAAGGATTTCTCTTTGATTTAGACGGCGTTATTGTAGATACCGCCGTTTTTCATTTCCAAGCGTGGCGCCGTCTTGCGCAAAAATTGGGCGGCGATTTTACTGAAGCACAAAACGAACAACTCAAAGGCGTGAGCCGCGTAGATTCACTTAAAAAGATTTTGGAGTGGACTGGGGCGACGATTTCCGACGAGGAGTTCCACGCGCTGATGGAGTTAAAAAATGAATGGTACCTAGAATTGGTTACCCAACTCAGCGCTAAGGATGGATTGCCTGGTGCAGTAGATTTTTTACACCAAGCAAAGGCACAAGGAATTGGGATTGCGCTAGGTTCGGCATCTAAAAATGCCCCCCTTATTTTAGATAAAATGAACTTACTACCCCTTTTCGATGCGATAATTGATGGGAACAATGTGGTAAATGGCAAACCGCATCCTGAGGTATTTTTGAAAGGCGCAGAAGCACTGGGCCTTACT
>JAQWJX010000165.1:0-1894 GCA_029248145.1 Schleiferiaceae bacterium
CTTTTGTTCTGTTCATCAATGCGTCCCTATCCTTCTCGTAGATTTGATTATATGCATTAGACGCAGCGACTACAGTGATCCCCCCGAAGATGAGCAACAGTAATTTTACCCAACTGAACGCCTCCATACCAAGGAAATAACCTGCCACAGAACTGAATACAACAGAAGTACTTAAGCGCAGTTTTCCGAGACGCAATGCCTCCTTAATTAAGGAGGGTTTTGATGGGGATAGTGTGGTTGTTTCCGACATGGGCGGCAAAGATAAGGACTGACCGCTATCTAGAGGAACTTTAAAGCACGATAAAATGAGGGTTTAGTAGGTCCTCTTTATTGTACTCCAAAGGAAGGCGTGTCTCTTTGTGCAACATGGCAAAACCAGAAGCTTCTACAACGGCCTGACCTGCAGCTGTATCCCACTCCATAGTGGGTGCAAAGCGCGGATATACATCAGCCAATCCTTCAGCAACCATGCACATTTTGAGCGAAGACCCCTTGCTTAGAATCGCAACTTCACCGTTCTGCGCTCGATACGTAGCTAAAAACGCTTCGGTTTCCTCGTTCATATGGGAACGAGAACCTACGGCTGTAAATGGACGATCCATTGCCACGGGTAAGGCAACCGCGGCTTCTAAATGCGCATCGGTAAATGTTGTCGTCGCGTCTATTACCATTTTAATCGCTCCCGCTCCTTTTACTCCTAAATACAACTCTCCAGTTACGGGAACATAAACCACACCTAATACGGGACTACCAGATTCAATCAATGCTACGTTCACGGTAAACTCGCCGTTGCGCTTGATGAATTCTTTCGTACCGTCCAGTGGATCAACAATCCATAGGGTGGACCAGTGCTTTCTTTCATCAAACGACAAATGCTTGCCTTCCTCACTTAGAACAGGGTGATCTGAGGGCTCAAGCCACTTCATGATTGCTGTATTACTGCGTAAATCCGCCTGAGTCAATGGGCTCTCATCCCCTTTCAATTCAACTTCTGTTGTTTCATTGTGGTACACTTCAAGTATTGCAGCACCGCCGTCAAGTGACGCTTGAATAGCAATACGAGCTTCGGAAGAAAGTTGGAATGGTTGCATGGATGTGATGATTGAATTCAGAGATTGTGAGGTATAGAAATGCCCGAACCTTCAGGTCCGGGCATTTTTCATTGTATTCGCTTTTTTGTTTACTGCAAGCGTGCGTTGATCGGTACTGTGTATTGCATTCGAACAGGCTTTCCGCGTTGCTTCGCCGGTATGAATTTTGGTAAAAGCTTGATTACTCGAATGGCTTCGTCATCGATAAGTTTATCAACTCCACGCGCGATAGTAACGTTGCTTACTTTTCCGTTTTTCTCAATTACAAAGTTGATGTAAACCTTTCCTTGAATACCCATTTGACGGGCCAATTCTGGGAATTCAAACTTTTTTCCGATGTGCTGCATGATGTTCTGATTGAAACACATGAACTTTTCGTCTTCTGTAGCTAAGTTTTCACAACCCGGAAAGATAGGTTTGTTCTCTACGACCGCAAAGTTGAAAATTTCATCTTCAGCATCTTCCACTTCTTCGATGATTTCGATGATTTCGCTCTCATCGGTTTCTGTAGACTCAAATTCCACCTCTTCAATCTCCAAATCATCTTCAACAATCTGAATTACCTCTGGCGGTGCCGGAGGTGGCGGTGGTGGTGGCGGTGGTGGCGTTCTATTAGTGATAATGGCAATCTCATCATCATCATCGTATGACATTTTACCCAACCGACCTGGACCGTCCTCGTAAGACTTTAGCTCCAAAAAGAATAGAGTAAATGCTAGAGAAGCGGTAAGACCGATTAACAAGAAGAGACTCTTCTTATTTTCTGCATCCGCTTTTGCTGATTTTCTAGTTTTCATGAATGT
>JAQWJX010000172.1:0-11318 GCA_029248145.1 Schleiferiaceae bacterium
CCGACCGAAACAACTCAACGCTTTAAACAAACAAACGTTATCGGAGATTAACGAGGCTTTTGAATCTATGCGAAATAATGATGCCGTTAAGGTGGTTATTATGACTGGATCCGGCGACAAAGCATTTGTCGCAGGTGCCGATATTAAAGAATTTGCTGATTTCTCTGGTCCGGAAGGATCGGACCTCGCAAAGACGGGTCACACGACTGTATTTAATGTGATTGAAGAATTTTCAAAACCAGTCATTGCGGCGATTAATGGATTTGCATTAGGAGGCGGTTTAGAATTAGCCATGGCTGCTCATGTGCGGATTGCTTCCGATAATGCACGCATGGGTCTTCCTGAGACCTCCTTAGGCGTTATCCCCGGGTACGGAGGCACACAACGCTTACCACAGCTCATAGGGAAAGGACGCGCTTTAGAAATGATATTTAGCGCAAAAATGATTGATGCGTCGACAGCTTTGAGTTATGGATTGGTAAATGCTGTAGTTCCGCAAGAAACGCTTCGATCGACCGCTGAAAAGATGGCGCATGACTTTATGAAAAACAGTATTGTAGCCATGGGATATGCCATTGAGGCGGTAAACGCAGGTTTGCTTGAAGGCGCTATCGGGTATGATGTGGAAGTGCAAGCTTTTGGAGATTGTTTTGAAACTGCAGATTTTAAGGAAGGAACCACGGCGTTTTTAGAAAAACGCAAACCAAAATTCCCCGGTGCTTAAATGAATCAAACGCACTGGATACCAGTAGCGCAAGAGCAAAGAGTAGACTCGCTTGGGACCTTGTCTGATGCAACAAAGCACGTTTGGGTGGGTTTGCACGGCTATGGCCAATTGGTCCAATTCTTTGCGCGGCATTTTCGTTCATTGGCCACAGAAGAGCGCGCCTTTGTGTTTCCTCAAGGCCCACATAAATTTTACCTTAACGGAGTTCACGGTCGCGTAGGCGCATCATGGATGACCAAAGACGAACGGTTGGTAGATATCGCTAACCAGCGTCTGTACTTGGGATTTGTGTTTCAGTGGATTAAACAGCAGGCGCCAAAGGCGACCATTCATTGTGTGGCGTTTTCGCAGGGCGTAGCGACCATTATGCGTTGTATAGGTCACCCAGACGTGCAGCCTTCTTCAATATTAGCTTGGGCAGGAAGCTGGCCTCCAGATCTTGACGAAACGAATAGAGCAGCATTGGAAGAGCTCAGATTTAAAGCCTGTTTTGGAACACGAGACGAATACATCACGACCGAGAAGCAACAAGAAATGAGAGGCTACTACCTAGAAAAGTATAACTTCGAACCTTCGGTGAGCGTGTACGAAGGAGGCCACTCTTTTGACGTGGAAAAACTAGCACAGGAAATCGCCATTTTAGAAAAATAACGAATACCCAATTATGCACGAAGTTCATCCTTTAATTACTAACGATGCCACGTTGTTTGGAATATTAGCAGCCATGTTGGGCGCTATTTTTTATACCTCAAAAAGCGGACATCCGGCGTTCAAAAAGTTTTATAGCGTTATACCAGCACTGTTATTGTGCTACTTTTTACCGTCCCTACTCACCACGTTCGAAATCATAGATCCGAAGCAGAGTCGGTTGTATTATATGGCGAGCCGTTACCTCTTACCGGCGGCATTGATTTTATTAACACTCAGTATTGACTTTGGCGAGGTAAAAAAATTAGGTCCTAAGGCGCTTATCATGTTCTTTACCGGTACAGTTGGGGTGGTGATTGGCGGTCCATTAAGTATTTTATTATTTAGCGTGATTGCTCCGGATATCGTAGGCGCTAATCCAGAGGAAATTTGGCGCGGAATGACTACTGTAGCGGGCTCTTGGATTGGCGGTGGCGCGAATCAAGCGGCCATGAAAGAGGTTTTCGAAGTCAGTGAAGATATCTTTAGCGCCATGGTTACTGTGGATGTTTTAGTCGCAGAGTTGTGGATGGCATTTTTACTTATCGGTGTTGCAAAGCACAAAAACATTGACAAAGCCTTCAAGGCCGATGCTTCAGCGGTAGATTCCTTGCAGAATAAGATGGAGGCTTACACTGCTAGCATTAGCAAGGTGACTTCATTCAACGACCTCATTTACATATTGGCGTTGGCTTTTGGAGCGACCGGTTTGGCGCATTGGATGAGTGACGGTATAGCACCATACATAGGTGAGCACTATCCAATTCTTGCAAAATTCAGCTTGACCTCTGGCTTCTTTTGGCTGGTTGTTATTGCGACTACTATTGGTATTGGACTAAGCTTTACAAAAGCCCGCACATTGGAAGGAGCCGGTGCTTCAAAAGTGGGTAGTGTTTTTATTTACATTCTAGTTGCCACTATCGGCATGAGCATGAACGTGATGGAGATTTTCCACAAACCTGGGTTATTTGCTGTGGGATTGGTGTGGATGATGATACACGTGGGTCTCATGTTCATCGTTGCAAAGATTATTCGTGCCCCCTATTTCTTTCTAGCTGTCGGCTCAAAAGCAAATATCGGCGGAGCGGCAAGCGCACCCGTTGTTGCAGCTGCCTTCCACCCGGCGTTAGCTCCAGTTGGTGTGCTTCTAGCGGTTTTGGGGTATGCATTAGGCACTTACGGCGCTTATATCTGCGGGTTGTTAATGCAAGCGTCAGCGGGGGTTTATTAAAGAGTTAATAGATGCGGGTTGAGTTGCCAAAAGAGAAAGTTTTTCCCATGCCTTTTCGGTTTTGGTTAATACTCATTGTATCCATTATACTCCCATTCTTTAGTGGAATGCATCCGGCAATTTTCGTTTTTTGGTTGATTGGGCTTTGGGGGCTGACCGCGCGACGTGGTACTACCCTTTGCAGTACGGATCAAAAAATGTTTCGCTATTACTCGGCTTATGGCATTCCTTTAGGAAGTTGGGAACCCCTCGTTCCGAATGCAGCCGTAGTCATTTTAGGAGAGCAGCAGTCCGTTCGACAAACCAGTTATGCAGGCGTCATGCGCTATCAAGAACGAGAAGGCTTAGCATTGTATTTAGTAAATGCTAGTCACCGGGAAAAGGTGTTGTTGGCACGAGTGGCGCGGAGAGATGAATTGGACCCTTATGTAAAGGTGCTAGAAGAAGAGTTTAAACTTAAATTGGCAAAGTATTCACCGGCTATTTCGGCGAAGACTAAGGCAAGAAGAAAGAGATGATGAAATATAGTGTATTAGCCGTTTTGGCATTGGCAGGATTCAGCGCAGCGTCACAAGTAGATGCAGATAAGGCCGCGGTAATAAAGTCCATTTATACGGAAGCGCTTGGTACCCAGCAGGGCTATGAGTGGCTGAAGTATATGTGTGAGGAGATTGGTCCGCGCCCTAGCGGTTCAGAGGCGGCCAATGAGGCTGCGCGCTGGGCAAAGCTTGCGATGCTGCAAGCAGGTGCAGATACGGCTTGGCTTCAAGAGGTAGAAGTGCCGAAATGGTATCGAGGCGACGAATGGTCTAAGGCCTATGCTGGTGGAGCGCCTATAGCTTTGCCGACCACGGCGCTTGGAGGTTCTGTCCCTACTCCTAAAGAAGGTGTAAAAGCGGAGGTTGTTGAAGTAGGGTCTTTTGAAGAGCTCGAAGCGCTTGGCGAAGAAGGAATTAAGGGCAAAATAGTTTTTTACAACACCTACATGGATCACAGCTTGATCAGTACGTTTAACGCTTACGGAGGCGCCGTGAAGTACCGTTGGGCGGGTGCTATGGAGGCAGGAAAATACGGCGCGGTAGCCACGGTTCTTCGGTCGGTTACCTTGTTACGCGACGATTTGCCGCATACAGGCGCGATGAGCTACGGAGATAGCGATGTGAAGATTCCTTCGGCGGCTATTTCTTGGCAGGCGGCAGATGTGTTGGACCACCTTTTAGGGAAGGGTCAAAAGGTAGAACTAGAGCTGTTCTTGGACTGTGGTATTCAGGGCACGGCAACGAATTACAATGTCATTGCTGATTTTAAGGGCACAGATAAGGCCGATGAGATTATGTTGGTTGGCGGTCATATTGACTCTTGGGATCTAGGTCAAGGAGCGCAAGACGATGGCGCTGGATGCGCGCATGCCATGCAGGTGCCTAGTCTCTTAAAAGAGGTCGGTTATGCGCACCGCAGAACCATTCGCGTGGTGTTGTGGGCGAATGAGGAGTTTGGATTGGATGGCGCTAAGAAATATGCGAATTGGGCTCGATTGAATAACGTGCACCATTGGGTCGCTCTTGAGAGTGACGGCGGTGCAGGTGCTCCGCGCGGATTCGGTGTGGGTGCTAGTGATGAATGGGTTGAAAAAGTGAAAACCTTGAAGCCATACTTTGTGCCTTACGGCTTGCATGAATTTGCAAAAGGCGGCGGTGGTGCAGATTTATCACCGCTACGAGGATACGATAAAGTGTTTATAGGTTTCCGTCCTGACAGTCAGCGTTATTTTGACTTTCACCACAGCGCGCGCGATCGAATAGATGCGATTCATCCACGGAGTTTAGAGATGGGCTCCGCAAGTATTGCAGCGTTATTTTATTTACTTGACACGGATTAAAAGCAGAGGTTGTCTTAGATGAGACAAAATGAAATCAACTGAAAATATATAAGGGTTGAGTTACCTAATTATTAATAATTATTCCTAAATTCGAATCAACTTAAGAGTAGCTTAGGTTTATTGGTTTGGTTAAACCCCGTCTACGGACGGGGTTTTTTTTTGTCCGTTTAACACTTATTGATTTACAGTAAACACTCTTGATATATTAAAGCCTAGAAAAAGGCTGCCGTTTGCTGCGCTGTAGGGATTCTGTGCCATCCATAATGGATCACTCATTGCCCGCGTATTACTTAAATGAAATTGGAATACATGCCCTCCTGTTTCTATATCTACACCTATACTCAACGGATTGTGAAATTGCTCTTCCGTAGCTCCTGAACCATAACGACGGTTGGATGAAAAGGCATATTCGCCTGTTAATGCAATTCGTTTGTTAAGCTTATAACGACCGCCAATGAGAAGGTGATAGGTGTCATTCGGATCTTCGGGACCAGGGACTAGATTCCAATGAACGACGCTAGGTGCCAAAATAAGGCTGAGACGCTCATCAAACTTGCGCGCAAATACCGCTTGGTGATGGTACGACAAGCGATCGCTTGTGTTATGATCTATGCCGTCTGTATAACGAGCCCCCCGGTAATTAAGAGCAGAGTATAGGGTTAAACTAAAAGGGAAAGGATTCGCACCTGTTTTTTGACGAAGTGCCCGGTATTTAATAAACGCATCTGAAGTTTTGAGCACAGAAGACCTGCCAATTCCCATGTTTAGACGGTCAGAAAACCCATAGTCTAGTTGCATCCTGATGTGCGCATTGTCCAAACCAAAGAAATTGTAGAGGTATTCATCGGTAAAACTTCCAAAACGGTGAGAGATGATGTATTGAAGTACACCTTGCCCTGGAGTTTCATTTGTCTGGCCGTTTAATAATTTCGTTCCCTTGAAGGTTGCATACGTATATTGAGTAGACTCCGATTCTTCGTCTAACAAATCAAAAACATCATCTTGAGCAGTTGCGGATAAAACACTTAAAGACAAGGAGAAAATATAGAGTAAGCGGCGCATTATTTGGAGATTTTCTTTAGTGTTGCATGGACTTGAATCGATGCTTTTTTAGAAATTTTATTTGCAACAGCGCTTGGAATTTTGACGTCGTAGTCTGCCAAGGTGATATCGAAAGAGGTGACCAAAACGAAGTTTCCATTCTCTTGATTTAAGCGAGCAGGCACCTTAATTTCTTTAGTAACGCCATGAATGGTAAGTCCGCCACTAACATTGCCTTCGCTGTAGAGTCCTTTAAACGAAGCCTTAGGAAACTTCTCGCTTTCAACATAATTTTCGTTGAAGTGCTCTTGCATCAAGGCTCTTTTAAACTGGAAAGAAGTCATTAAAACTTGAACCCCAATTTTACCGGTATTCGCATCATAAACGGCTGAGCCACTTTCGGTGAAGGCCTCTATGTCTTCTAGAGGAGAACCAGCATCGAAATCAAGCCTTGCCTCACGGGTTAAGTATTGTTGTGCAGATAGGAAGTTACTAGAGATGAGCAGCGCAGTTAACAGAAGTTTTTTCATAGCTATTAATTATTCGGCGCGCCTTGAACGATCCATGCTTGTAATTTGCTGATGTCACATTCGCTCAATGCACCACTTGGCGGCATTAACAATGGATCTCCAGCGTTTCGCGTCATTCGGTCTATTAATGATCCATTAAGTGCCGCAGCAGCGGTATTCTGATGTCCGCTTAAGACGAGACCACCATTTGCAGACATTCCGTTATGACAGCCTTCACAGTTCTGATCAATAAGTGCTTTAATGTCTTGACTAAAGGTCACCGCTGCCGTGTCGCACGCGGTAGTATTCCCATAGGAATCGACGCTATTGTCGTAAGTGCAATGCGTTAACAATAGCAGCACCAAAGCATACGACAAGATTAAGTATTTGTGTTTTTTTGTGCTTTGTTGCATGATTTATAAGTAAAGTAATGTACCGTCTACTGCCTCAAAAACAGTGCTTAACAGTTCAATATAACCATTTAATTGCTCCTGATGTTCAGGTTTTTCAAGGCCGGTTTTATAATCAACCACTGTAACCCTGTTACCAGTTTTTATGAGAAGATCAGGGCGCACAGTAGCATCTTTTGAAATAATGGAGCGTTCAGTATAAATAAGCACATCGCTGTCATTGATGTTTTTAAGTATTGGATGTTGCGCCAATTGGTCAATGGACGCTGTTGCGCCTTTGTGCAAGTCATCTGAAAACGCGCCTGTTCGATAGAGTCGGCGCAATGCAGCTGCTCTTGAAGCGGGATTTCTTTGGAGAATTTGATGTAGTGCTGTGCCCCATTTTCTTCCATCGGCATGACCGTCAAACCAACCTCGAGGTGCAGTATGTGCCATTCGAAGGTTAGCCGGTGAGAATACACCGGGCTTTGGCGCTACTGGACGAACAGATTCTTTGGTATTTGCAGATTCTGGGAGTACTATTTCTCCAGAGCGGTAAGCGCCTTCCTCTGGGTCACATGCTAAAAAGTCGATCAGGCCCTTTCCTAATTCATCGGGCCTTTCTTTATCTACAAACACATGCAATCCAGAAACGGGTCGAGTCATGGCTACATAAGCCATGTTCATCCAGTCAAAGTAGCTTTGGTTTTCTAGCTCAGACCATAGTTCTGGTTCAAATAACGGGGCGTTTTTGTCCGATTTAGTAATGGGTAACCGGGCCAATTCCGGATGGACATCGACATCTATCCAGTGCGCATCGCCGCCCGATTTATAGTTAATCCCAAATGGAAGAATAACGTGTTCAAACTCTAACCCTTTACTCTTATGAATGGTCATCACTTGCACCGCAGGTTTGTCCTGAGGAGCGGGAACATTGCGTTTCTTGGCTTCCGCTTCCCACCATGAGGGCAAAGTTGCGAAGGAACCCTCTCTAGTTTGAAACCCGTAGAGCAGATCAAGACAGCTGTCCACCATTGCGTTGGGCTCTAATAAAAGGCCAAAGGCTTCAAAAACGCGTGCTCCGAAAGTATATAATGATTCTTGTTGGCTAAACAATTCTTGGAGGCCGGGAAATAGACCGCTGAGGTAGGGTATCCCTTTTGATGTGGCTTCCTGTTGGAAAACAAAGGGCTCTAATTGCGAAGGAATTTTACCAAGCTTCGTGAGTGCGTAGGCCAATTCGAACCTGCTTTCACGATCATCAGCGTTCAGAAAAAGTTTGGCGCAAGATAAGAGGACCTTGCTTTCGAAAGAGCTTCCTACCACGAGACTATCTGCGGATAAGACCGGAATTCCTGCTCCCGTTAAAAAATTCGCCAATAATTTGCCCTGCGCATTTCCACGGACCAAAAGGGCGACATCACTGTACGAATGCCCGCGTTCGATTAGGGTTTCTATGGTTGACCTTACCTCTACGCATACGGCCTCCGCATAACTTTGAGCGGTTTTTGTTTCTCCTTCGGGCACTGAGATGAACGCTGCATTGACCTCGCCTTTTAAGGGGTCTTTATGAGGTGTTTGTTGCAGTTGCGCACCAGTATAAGCACTCTGGTGTGCTGGAACAGTAAGTCGTTTTCCCAGGTGTTCGAAAAAGTCATTGTTAAAGTGTACAATGTTCCCGTAGGTGCGGAAGTTTTTGGGCAATTGGACAGTTTCACGCGAGTACAATTCGTGCCCGCCCGGGTGTTGTTGAAAGCGATTGGAGGGATGGACGTTATCTACCAACGCCATGAATTGTTCCGCACGTCCGCCACGCCAGCGGTAGATGCTTTGCTTTGCATCTCCAACAATGAGTGTGCTGTTTGGATTTTCATCTTTGGTCAGCGTATGCTCAATGAGCGGATGTAGATTATCGAATTGCATTTCAGAGGTGTCCTGAAACTCATCGATATAGAAATGCCAAAATTTCTCACCCAAACGCGCATAAATAAACGCGGTAGGCTCTTTTTGAAGCTCTTCAGAAATTAATTTATTGAAGGCGCTTAACGGCATGGTGTTCTGCTCTTCTTGAAGGGCATTAAATTTATCCATGAGTGCGCGTGTGGCAGAGAGCTGCTGCAGTTTTTCGGTGGCTTGCTTCAGTAATAATAATTTGCGCTGTTTACTTTCTTGAAACGTTTGGGCCGATTCTAAAAAAGCCTCCCAAACCGCATCGGAACCTTTCTTTGGCTTGGTTTTAAACGCCTGAACACCTGCTTCTAGATTGTTACTGCGCAGGTTAGACCAGAGTTCTACGAAGTGTTTTTTCGCCTGAGGGTAATAGGTAAAATTGTCTTTCGTGTACCCCTGACTTTTCAAATGGGTAAAGGCTTGATGTGCTAGTTTTTTACCTTCGGCTACAAGGACAGAAAGTTCACGATCAAGCTCTTCTTCCAGCTCAAGCATGCGCTCCGGCCCGGGTAAATGGGCCAATTCCTTCCACGTATCCTCGTTAAAGCTCTCTTTCCCTTCGCGCTTTAAATCACGATCAGGGTTGTGACTCTTTTCGCGGTTCATGCGTTCCTGCATCCATGCCGCTAAGGACTCCCGTAATGCTGGCGCATCCCCCAGGCTGCTGTAGAGCAGGTCCAGTGCCTCCTCTATCATTCCATCCAGGTCGAGGCGCACCTCAAAATTATCATCGAGGTCAAGATCTCTTGTGAAGGTGCGCACCAGTCGATGCGTGAACTGATCAATGGTACCAACATTTAATGTGCTGTAGTTGTGCAACATGTGGCTTGCAGCACCAGCGGCGCGCTGCTGCAATTCCTCCGGTGAAACGCCTATTTCCTCCCATATGGGCTTGAAAAATTCACTTTGGGAAGGATGTTCTAGGCCTTTGAAGGTTAATAATTGGTCCAAAAGGCGTGCCTTCATTTCGGCAGCGGCATTGTTGGTGAAGGTAATGGCAAGGATTTTTTGGTAGGCGCCTGGCATGTTTGCGGGGCGCAGCGCATTCATCAATATGTGTTGAACGAGGCTGTAGGTTTTTCCCGACCCTGCGGACGCATCGAGCACCAGAAACGGTGCTTTTGCAGCAAGCGGTGAGACGGACTTAGAACGAACACGAGAAACCATAGGATTAATGTAAGCGTTTAAATTCATTTGGTGTCATGCCGGCCAAGTCTTTAAATATGGTGTGAAAGCTCGAATTAGAATTGAAACCCGACCTTTCTGCTAATGCGAATAAGGTGTATTTACCGCCTTCTTCAGTAATCAATTCCTTGACCCTATCTACTCTTAAAGAGTTAATGTATCCATTAAAGTTCTTTGCAGTGGACACTTTGATTTTATTAGATAAGCACCTGTTTGATGTGCCTAAGATTCGAGACAATTCTGTTAATGTTAAATCACGAATCGTAAAAAGCTCTTGATCTACAATTGTTTTATGGTAAGTTTCAAAATCTATCAAATCTGTACATGGAGGTTTCAATTTATCACCAGGCAGACGATGTTTAATAAATACTTCTGTTGTTGAGTTAATGGTTTTCGTCCCAATCAAAATGATCTGTCCTAATAAAGAAATATTACTCAATATAGGAGCACTTTGAAATTCGAAGAAAATCCCTGCCAGTATTGAAATATGCTGAGCCATTAGCAAGCCAATGAGCAATAGCACCCATCTCAAAGATTTATTTTTTGTGAATGAAAAATTTTCTAAAACAAGTCCTTGATAAACCCATATTGATCTTGAAATATGAAAGATCAGCACTAAGGAGCTAAAATAGCATACTAGGTAAATTACTCCGAACCCCTCCCATAAATCGAATAGATATGGGAGCGCAGAGTGCAAAATACCGGCAATCAATAGGGCCCAGTATTTATTTTGAATTCTATTCAAGTTCCAATAAGCTACAAAAACAGTTATTAGAGGCAGCTGCAGTGAAAGATCTAGGTTAACATCGCCTAAACTAATCGTTCCCAACACACACAGCAGATATGCAACAATAATTAACGAGGGAACTCTGTTTTGGTTTCTTGAAAACAAAACAAAACAAATGGTTGTAATGGCGGAATTAACGATGAAAGTCTCGAGCAGCTCGTTCACAGAAAAATAACTTGCTTTAATTATAAATTCAAGGTTTGACACCAATCTCTGAGTGCTTGACGATCGGCATTAGAAATTGAGCTATGGTCAAAGTCGGTAGCGTTTTCAAACGGCGGGGGCATCACCAATTCATCGAGCGGGTAGTTTTCGAAGTGTTGCGTACACTGAGGCCTATGGCACGATGTACACGAGTTTTGTATAGATGTAGTGTGTGGTTGTGAAAACTCTTGGCCGATTATAGAGTACGGACCGTTACCGGTCATTGGAACCAACAGTTCAGAGGTGTCGTTTGGATTTTTTAGTTGATCAACTGCTGGAGTATGCAAGAATGGACTTGCCATGTGACAGTTCTGACAATTATCCTGTGCTACTATAGAGGGAGACATCCATCCATCATTATAATTGGCGTCATTAACGCCAGGAGGGTTGTTGTTGTCTTGCCCATCAAGTATGGAGAAGAAGCAGGTTTCGCCGGTGGAATATTTGTGCCCAATAACCCCTAAGCCCCCGTCTCTACAAAAGGTGATAAAAACTACATCGCTGTTTTCTGACCCATCTGAATTGAGCCCAGAATAACGACCCACTTTATTACCTGTTTGACAAGCCAAACCGAATGCCCAAGGACAGTCGCAATCGTCAGGGTTGGCACTACCGGCGCCTTCGTCTCCAGCGGGCCCAAAGGTTACAGGGGTTCCGTTTTTTGTGGTTGGCACTTCAATCGCATCAGCACAACTGAAATTGGGCAGAGGGCCTAAGACATCTTGACAA